>NZ_BAABDK010000002.1:0-62220 GCF_039539585.1 Hymenobacter glaciei
AGTGTTTACTCGACTCATTCCGCAAATAACGAGCATAATGCAAACTAATTCATCCGACCTACTTAGCTCTTAACACCGAAGCCAGCCGGTCCAAGTCAACTGATGTAAACGGGATGCGGTCCTGCGCCACCCGTTTCAATTCTTCAACATCATCAAACAAGGAGCCGATGACGGGCGCGCGCCTTCAAGCTTCTCCCACTCATCGGTGGAAATGAGGGCGTAATAGTCTGTTTCGAGAACAAATGGCTGGTTTGAGGCTGACTGCAAGTATCGAGCAGCTTGGTGCAATAGCCCGTGCAATTCCTGCCCAGTGATTTTGACTGCTGCGTTCATGGGACTAGATGAGGAAGTATCTATAACTGTTCAAGAAAACGGTGCTTTAAATATATGCCGCACTAGTGCCGGGGTATATGCATGTAGGCTGGTCGAGGCGAACACAACCGGATGCTACACTTGCAGGGGCAGCGCCTCTTCCTGCGCCAGCTGCTGCCGCAGCAGCGTGAGCACAGATTGCGCGGCGTATTCCGTGTTTAGGGCGCGGCCTCGGTCGAGCACGTACTCGCGGCTGATGGTTTGGGTGGCGTCGGCGTAGGCCAGGCACACGGTGCCGACTTGCTTGGTCGCGGTGGCGCCGGTGGGGCCGGCAATGCCGCTGGTCGCTACGGCTACATCAACCCCCAGGTGGCGGCGGGCGCCCTCGGCCATTTCGCGCACGGTGGCCTCGCTCACGGCCCCGAATTCAGCCAGGGTCTCGGGTTTCACCCCGAGGTCCTGCTGCTTGATGTCGTTGTGGTAGGCCACGATGCCACCCCGGAAGTAGGCTGAGCTGCCCGACACGCTGGTGAGGCGCTGGGCCACCAGACCACCGGTGCAGCTCTCGGCCGTGCCCACTGTAAGTCCGCGGACTTTCAGCAATTCTCCAATGGCCGCTTCCAGGGTCGTTTCCTCTTCGGCGAAAATGAACTCGCCAATGCGCTCGCGCAAGGCGGGCAGCAGCGCCAGCATGCGACCGCGCAGGTCGGGCTGGCCATCGGCCGTACCGGTCAGGCGCAGGCGCACGGCCCCGAAGCTGGGCAGGTACGCCAATTTGAAGTTGGCTGGCAGGGCATCCTCCCAGTCCTCAATTTTCTTGGCCAGAAAGCTTTCGCCCAGCCCGGCGGTCATCACCACCACGTGCTCGATGGGCGCAATCTCGAAGCGGGCCTGCAGGCGCGGTAGCACGTGGTCCGTCATCAGGCGCTTCATTTCGAAGGGTACGCCGGGCATGCTCACAAACACGGTGCCCTGGTCCTCGAACCACATGCCGGGAGCCGTGCCCACCGCGTTGTGCAGCACTTCGCAGTTGGCGGGCACGAGGGCCTGCTGGCGGTTCACATCGAGCATGGGCCGCTGGAAGCGCTTGAAGATTTCTTCGACGTGGTGCAGCGTGGGTTCGTGCATCACCAACTCGGCACCGAAGTAGCGAGCCAGCACGTGCTTGGTCAGGTCGTCCTTGGTGGGGCCCAGGCCGCCGGTGATGAGGACTACCTGCGCCCGCTGCCGGGCCTGGTTCAGCGCAGCTACAATCTCCTCGGCCCGGTCCGATACCGACGAAATCTGGCGCACGCGCAGCCCAATTTTGCCCAGCTCTTGGCCCATAAAGGCCGAATTGGTGTCGATAACCTGCCCGTAAAGCAGCTCGTCGCCAATGGTCATGATTTCAACATCAGGCGGAGCTGCTGGCGTGAAAGGCGTGGCAGGAACGGCGGCAGGAGTGGGGTTCGTGGACATGTGGGAAGGGGAAAAGTAGGTTTGGCCGCAAAATTGTCTGCAATTTGCACACGCGGCGGCCCAAGGACAGCCACAGGGGCCTTCCGGTTTTCCCGTCGCAGTAGTTTAGTTCATGTTAATCCGACTCGCGAGCGCCTTGCTGCTCACCGGCCTGCTCGCCACGGCCGCCCCCGCCGCCCACGCCCAAACCACTGCTGCCAAAAAAGCCGCTGCTGCTAAAAAAGCTGCCGCCGCCAAAACTGCCGCCGCTAAAGCTGCTGCGGCCAAGACTGCCGCCGCCAAAGCCGCTGCCGCTAAAGGTGCTGCCGTCAAACCCGCCCCAGCCCCCTTGCCGCCCCTCACGCAGGACCAGGCCAGCGCCGGGGTAAAAGAAGCCCTCAATAAGGGCATCATCAAAGCCGTGCAGTTTGCCTCCGAGCCCGACGGCTTCAACGGCAATGACGACATTCACATCCCCACGCCGCCCGACCTCGACTTGGTGAAAAGCACCATTGGGCGCTTGCCCGGCATGACCACGCTGTTCACGCAGCTCGAAACCCAGCTCAACCGCGCTGCCGAAGCCGCCGCGCCCAAGGCCAAGGATATTTTCCTGAACGCCCTGTCTAACATGAGCTTCTCCGATGCCCTATCGCTGGTAACCAGCAGCGAAACCGATGCGGCTACCCAGTTTTTGCGCAAGTCTACGCAGTCGCAGTTGGTGTCGGCATTTCACGGTGACATTGAAGCGGCCATCGACCAGGTAGGTGCCGGCCGGGCCTATGCCACCATCACCAACACCTACAATAAAATTCCGCTGCAACAGCCGGTCACCCTTAGCCTGGCCGACTACACCACGCAGAAAGCCGTCGACGGCCTGTTCATTCTGCTGGCCAACGAAGAAGCCAAGATTCGCAAGAACCCCGCCGCTCGCACCAGCGACATTCTGAAGTCGGTTTTCGGCCGGAAGTAGATTTTAGTTGTCAGTTACTCGTTGTCAGTTATCAGGACTGTTCTAACATAAAGCCCCGGCTGGAATCTCCAGTCGGGGCTTTGCATTTTGGTTTAGAGTGAAAAGCTTTCAGTAAAACCCTAACAACTGACAACGAGCAACTGACAACTGAAATTTAGTAGTCGTCGCTGTCGAAGCTGCTGCCCCGGCGGGCACCGCGGCCGCTGCTGAAGCCTTCGTCCTCGTCTTCGTCGTCGTCGGCGAAATCATCCTCATCATCATCGAGGCTGGTGAAGCCGCCGCGGTCGGAGTTCTCGGCGCGTTCGGCTTCCACAAATTCCTCCTCGGTCATATTGGCCAGGTCGAGGGCTTCGTCGTGCGAGGAGCCGGTGTCGGTCCACATCAGGTAATCGGCGTATTTGGCCGAAAGGCGGTCTTCGGGATTGCCGAGGGCCGCCGCGCCGCCTTTCGCGGCATAGGAATCCAGCGTATCGTCGTCGTCGAGCAGGTCGTCGTCCAGGTCGTCATCATCAATCATGGCCGGGGCGGGGGTAAAATAGGTGGAAGAAATAAGTGCCAGTATCGGCCGCGAAGATACGGCGGACGGCTATTTTGAGTTGATTGAGGGGATTTATTTTGCGACCAAAGAAACAAGCTCAGGAGCTGTAAGCTGCCATTGCCTCCCAGAATCAACCCTATAGCGACGTGGCGGGCTGCAACTTACCCACAATCTTTTTGACCGCGTTTCAGAAAATAATGCACCGTTCGGCTGGGCTGCCGGGGATGGTATTGGCCTTCCAGCTGGCTTCTTGCCAAACTTTCCTGTTCGGCGTGGGCGTAAAGCTGAGCTGGGAATCTACGTTTTGCGAGCCGCTGCTCTTTACGCAATGCGCTTAGCGGGTTGTTTGAAAATCCGTCACCAGGAGTTGTTCATCGCAAAACGCATATTCCGCTGGCACGTTGGAGCTGAGCAGGAGCGTGCGGCCAGTGCGGGTGGCCTGTACGTGCTCCTGGTACCAGGCTACGCCGCTAGCGTCGAGGTTGGTAGTGGGCTCATCGAGCAGCAGCAGCGGAGCCTCCGCGTACAGGGCCAGCCCAAGCTTGAGCCGCTGCTTCATACCCGACGAAAACTCCCGAATGAGGCGCTGCCGGGCTTTCTCAAGGTACATGATATCCACGAGCCGCTCAATGCTTACCCCAGTCCGTAGCGGCTTAAATTGGGTGTGGAAACGCAGCAGCTCCAGCAGCGTCAATTCCTCCAGCAGTTCCAAATAGGGGGCCGCGTACGCCAAGTGCCGGGGCACGTCCTCCACGGCCAGCGCGTGGCCGGCCAATGCGTACGTGAGTTTCCCTTCCGTGGGCAGCAGCTGGCCCGAAAACGTATTTAATAGGGTACTCTTGCCCGCGCCGTTTGGCCCCAGCACGGCAGTAGCGCTGCCGGGCCGAAACGAGCGGGTGAGCCCCCGGAAAATCCAGTCGCGCTGGAAGCGCTTGCCCAGACCGGTGGCGTCAATCTGCAAGGAGATGTCAGTTACTGGTTGTCAGTTGTTAGTTATAATTTTCTCTTCCGAATGGAGGACGAACTGACAATTATCAGTAACTAGCAACTGACAACTAGTAACTGACAACGAATTCCCCTAATCGAGTTCGGCTTCGCCGGCTTTGTCGCGCTTGGGGCCTTTGATGATACCGCGCGTGGCCGCCCGAATGAATTCCAGGGCGTGGTCGCGCTCCGGCGAGGGCTCAATTTCGGCCTCAATGCGGGCAATGGCATCCTGCGTGTTCATGCCGCCCAGAAACAGCAGGCGGTACAGGTTGTGCAGGCCGGTAACCTGCTCCTCGCTAAAACCCCGGCGACGCAGGCCCACCGAGTTTACACCGGCGTAGGTGAGGGGTTCGCGGGCCGCCTTCACAAACGGGGGAATGTCTTTGCGCACCAGCGAGCCGCCGCCGAGGAAAGCATGCGCTCCGATGCTTACGAACTGGTGAATGGCCGAGGTGCCGCCCAGAATGGCCCAGTCACCCACCGTGACGTGGCCGGCAATCTGCACCGAGTTCGAAATCACGCAGTGGTCGCCAATCACGCAGTCGTGGGCCACGTGCACGTAGGCCTGCAGCAGGCAGTGGCTGCCCACCACGGTGCGGCCCCGGTCCACGGTGCCGCGGTTCACGGTTACGCACTCGCGCAGCACGGTGTAGTCGCCAATTTCGGCGGTGGTGTGCTCGCCGGCAAATTTCAAATCCTGCGGCACCGCGCCAATCACGGCACCTGGGAATACCTGACAGTGCGCCCCAATGCGCGTCCCGCTCATGATGGTCACGTTCGGCCCAATCCAACTGCCCTCGCCGATTTCGACGTCCGCCGCGATGGTCGTGAACGGTTCAACGGTGACGTTCGCCGCGAGGCGGGCTTCGGGGTGAATATGGGCGAGGGGGGAAATCATTCTTTATTTTAATGAAGAATGAGGAATGAAGAACGAAGAATTACACAACCGACAACAGGGAGCAATTCTTCATTCTTCATTCTTCATTATTAATTCAAATTACGCGTCTTTGCGGACGATGGCGGCGCTCATTTCGGCTTCGCACACCACTTTGCCATTCACAAAAGCCTGGCCACGCATTTTGGCGATGCCGCGCTTGATGGGGGCCAGCAGCTGGCAGTGGTAGACAATGGTGTCGCCGGGCAACACCTTCTTGCGGAAACGGGCATTTTCGATGCCCAGAAAATATTGCCAGTAGTTCTCAGGGTCGGGCACGGTGTTCATCACCAGAATGCCACCGGTCTGGGCCAGGCCCTCGATTTGCAGCACGCCAGGCATCACCGGGTTGCCGGGGAAGTGCCCTTGGAAGAAAGGCTCGTTAATGGAAACGTTTTTTACCGCCGTTACCACCTGGTCGTCCAGGTGCACCACCTTGTCAATCATGATGAAGGGGTAGCGGTGGGGCAGCACCTGCATAATGCGGTTGATGTCCATCACCGGCTCGCGGTTAGGGTCGTATAACGGCACCGGGTTGCTGCGCGACTCCAGCATCTTCTTCTTGATTTTCTTGGCGAACGCCACGTTGGCGGCGTGCCCGGGGCGAGCGGCCAGAATCTGACCTTTCAGCGGGCGGCCCACCAGGGCGAGGTCGCCCACAAGGTCGAGCAGTTTGTGGCGGGCGGGCTCATTTTTGTGGCGCAGGTCCACGTTGTTGAGAATGCCTTCCTTTTTTACCGCCACGCGGGGCTTGCCCAGCATTTTGGCCAGGTCGTTTAGCTCATCGTCGCTCACCACGCGGTCCACCACCACAATGGCATTGCTGAGGTCGCCGCCGCGAATGAGGTTGTTTTTGTAGAGCATTTCCAGCTCGTGCAAAAAGCAAAACGTGCGCGACGAAGCAATTTCTTCGCTGAATTTGCCAATGTCGTCCAGGGTGGCGTGTTGCGAGCCCAGCACCGGCGAGTTGTAGTCCACCATCACCGTGAGGCGATAATCGGGGAGGGGCAGGGCGGCTATTTCGACGCCGCGCGCATTGTCGACGTACCGGATACTTTCCGGGATTTCGTAGTAGTTGCGCAGCGCGTTTTGCTCCTCATATCCCACAGTGTCTAGGGCCTTGATGAACTCCGCTGACGAGCCATCCATGATGGGCGGCTCTGGGCCGGAAAGCTGAATCAGTACGTTATCAAGCTGCAAGCCAACCAAGGCGGCCAGCGTATGCTCCACGGTATTCACACGGGCCCCGTTCTGCTCGATGGTGGTGCCGCGGCTCAGGTCCACCACGTTGTCCACGTCGGCATCGACGACGGGCTGGCCGGGCAAATCGACCCGTTGAAATTTGTAGCCGTGGCCCACAGGCGCGGGGCAAAACGTCATGGTGGCCTCTACGCCCGTGTGCAGGCCAACGCCGCGCACCGTCACGGGCGCCTTAATGGTGTGTTGCTTGTCGTTCATTTCATTAGTTGTCAGTTGTTTGTTGTCAGTTGTTAGTTGTTTAAACACCTAATGGCGAACAACTGACAACTAGCAACGAACAACTAATAGTCTGCAAAGCTAGGGCTTTTCCGCCGTGTTTTGGGCCTTCTCCAGCGCTACTACGCGCTGTTCGAGTTCGGGCAGGCGGCGGAAAACGATTTGGGCGCGCTGGTTCTGCTTGAAGTCGAAGGCGGTGGAGCCTTGCAGGATGGTGCCTTCCTGCTTCACGTTCTTGCCCACGCCCGACTGCGCCGTAACCGTTGTTTTGTTGGCCAGTGTCACGTGGCCGGCCATGCCCACCTGGCCCGCTAGCACGCAATGGTCACCGATTTTGGCCGAGCCGGCGATACCCGTTTGCGAGGCAATGACGGTGTGCTGGCCGATTTCGACGTTGTGCGCCAGCTGCACGAGGTTGTCGATTTTGCTGCCCCGCCCGATGCGCGTCGAGCCCAAGGTGGCGCAGTCGATGGTGGCGTTGGCCCCGATGCTGACGAAGTCCTCGAGCACCACGTTACCGATTTGCGGAATGGCCTTGTAGCTGCCATCGGGCTGCGGCGCAAAGCCAAACCCGTCGGAACCGACCACCGCGCCGGCCTTCACGACGCAAAACTTGCCAATGATGGTATCAGGGTAAATCTTGGCCCCGGCGTGGATGATGCTGCCTTCGCCGATGGTCACCCGGTCGCCGATGTAGGCCTGCGGGAAAATCAGTACGTTGTCGCCCAACTGGCACTGCTCGCCGATATAGGAGAAGGCACCGCGGTAGTGGCCCGGGCCAATGCTGGCACTTTCAGCAATGAACGAAGGCTGCTCGACGCCGCGCTTGCCCGTACGAGTTGCCTGGGCGTAGAATTCGAGGAGTTGGCTGAAAGCGGTATAAGGGTTTTCGACGCGGATGAGGGCAGGGCGCACGGCCTGGCGCAACGCCTGCTCGCGGCCCACAATCACGGCCGAAGCGCCGGTTTCGTAGAGAAACGGTTCGTATTTGGCGTTCGACAAAAAGGTAAGCGAGCCAGCCTGAGCTTCTTCGATTTTCGCAAGGCTGGAGATGCGCTGGCTCGCGTCGCCCTCCACGGTGCCGCCGAGGACTTCGGCGATTTGTTGAACGGTAAATTCCATAAGGCAAAAGTAGGGCGGAGCCTTTGCTCCGCCATTCCTGCGACGGACTAATGAGGGACGGTCGTGACGCTGATGCATGGCGGAGCAAAGGCTCCGCCCTACACAATTTCCTTGGGGTAGCAGATGTAGAATTTCTCCACCCGTTGGCTCAGGGCGCGGATGTTGGGCAGGTCGGAGGCTTCCATTACGTTCACCACGTCACCTTTTTTGGTCAGAATTTCGATGGGCTCCTGGCTTTCGGCGTTGTAGGCGCTGTTGCTCAGGCGTCCCGGAATCATAAGCAGGGCGGCTTCGTCCATCGGCAGGCTGAATTTCTCGGCGATGAGCTCCTGGATGCCAAGCCGGAATTCTTCGTCGAACGGCTCGGGAGCCAGCACAATCTTGAGCAGATTGCGGTGCAGAATGCTTTTGGCCAGGTAGCTAAGCACCACATCGCGGTGCCCGGCCCAGGCCTTAATGGCCGACCAGATGTCGAAGTCGTCGAGCTCGACGAAATGGCTAAGAATTTTCTCGTTGTTTTCAAATTCGGCCAGGCTTACGGCGCGGCCCAGGAAGTAGCCCAGACAGCTGTTGGCGGGTACTTCCACGCCTTGGCGGGCCAGGTCGCGGGCCCGCTGCACCACCCGAATTACCATCTGCTCGGCCGAGGTGACGGTTTTGTGCAGGTACACCTGCCAGTACATTAGCCGGCGGCTCACCAGGAAATTTTCGACCGAGTACACGGCTTTTTCCTCCAGTACCAGCCGCTCTTCGTGCACGCGCAGCATTTTGATGAGGCGGTCGGCGCCGGGGCGGCCTTCCTCGACACCGGTATAAAAGGAGTCGCGGTTCAGGTAATCGAGGCGGTCCATGTCGAGTTGGCTGCTCACCAGCTGGTGGAAGAACGGCCGGGCGTAGCTGCCCTGAAAAATCGCAATAGCCAAATCGAGCTTGCCGTTGAACTCCTTGTTAAGCCGCTCCATCAAAAAAAGCGAGAGCTGCTCGTGCGGCACGTCCTGGAAAATGGCGGTTTCGAGGGCGTGGGAAAGGGGGCCGTGGCCCACGTCGTGCAGCAGAATGGCGGCCAGCGCGGCCTCGCCTTCGGCGGCCGTAATCTTCACGCCTTTGTCCTTGAGCGTGCGCAGGGCCAGCGACATCAGGTGCATGGCCCCGAGGGCGTGGTGGAAGCGTGTGTGCAGCGCCCCGGGGTACACAAATCCCGTAAGGCCGAGCTGCTGAATGCGCCGCAGCCGCTGAAAATACGGGTGCTCGATGAGGTCGAACAGAAACTCCGTCGGGATGGTGACGAAGCCGTAAACGGGGTCGTTGAAGATTTTCTTTTTGTTCACGGGAGGAGGCAGGGCGCGGGCGGCAAGGTGGCGTCGACAGGTAGAATTCCGGCGTGGCGGAGCAGAAATAGGCAATATTTGCTGCTGCTGCCCGTCAGTAGTCAAACGCGAAGCTACGGCTTGCCATTTCGGCAAATGCAACTTTGTGCGGAGAAGCCCGCTTCTTTAAGCGCGGGCTTCCCGCTATTTTCATCTGGGGCGTCCGAACGTTGTTCTTTCAACCAACGACCCTAAGTCCCCAACTTCCCAAGTCTCTCCTATGCAACAAACCACCATCCTCTGGGCCGACGACGAAATCGACCTGCTTAAGCCGCACTTGCTGTTTCTTAAGGAAAAAGGCTACGATGTGACCCCCGTGAACAGCGGCGCCGATGCCATCGAGGAAATCCAGGAAAAGAGCTACGACCTCGTGTTTCTCGATGAGAACATGCCCGGCCTCACCGGCTTGCAGACGCTGACCGAAATCAAAGCCATTCGGCCTACCGTGCCCGTGGTGATGATTACCAAGAGTGAGGAGGAGCACATCATGGAGTCGGCCATCGGGGCCAAAATCGCCGATTACCTGATTAAGCCGGTGAACCCGAGCCAGATTCTGCTGTCGGTGAAAAAGGTGCTTGACAACAAGCGCTTGGTGAGCGAAGCCACTAACTCTGGTTACCAGCGCGATTTCCGCCAGCTCGGCATGCAGCTGTCCGACCGCCTCACGCCCGCCGAGTGGGCCGACGTGTACAAGAAGTTGGTGTATTGGGAACTCGAAATCAACGAAACCGAGGGCAAGAGCATGGCCGAGGTTTTCAACATGCAGAAGGACGAGGCCAACACGTACTTCGGCCGCTTCATCACGGAAGACTACGAGGACTGGGTGAACGGCGACGACAAAAACGCCCCGCTCATGTCGCACCAGCTGTTCAAGGAGCGCGTGTTCCCGACGCTGAAGGCCACCGGCGACACGCCCGTGTACTTCGTGCTGATTGACAACCTGCGCTACGACCAGTGGAAGGTATTGGAGCCCATCATCACCGAAATGTTCACGGTGGACAGCGAAGAGATGTACTACGCCATTCTGCCGACCACCACGGCGTACGCGCGCAACGCCATTTTCTCGGGTATGATGCCGAGCGAAATCCAGAAGAAGTACCCCAACCTGTGGGTGGACGACCAGGACGACGAAGGCAAAAACCTGCACGAGGCCGAGTTCATGGAAATCAATTTCCAGAAGAACAACCAGAAGGTAAAGCACAGCTACCACAAGGTGACCAACCTGCAGGCCGGCAAGGACTTGCTCGGCAAGATGAGCAACCTGCACAACAACTACAAGTGCAACGTCATCGTGTACAACTTCGTGGACATGCTCTCGCACGCCCGCACCGACATGGCCATGATTCGCGAGTTGGCGGCCGATGAGTCGGCCTACCGCAGCATCACCCGCTCGTGGTTCCTGCACTCGCCGCTGTATGAAATGATGCAGCAGATTGCCGAGAAAAAGGGCAAGCTCATCATCACCACCGACCACGGCACCATCCGCTGCAAGCGCCCTTACAAGATTGTGGGCGACCGCAACACCAATACCAACCTGCGCTACAAGCACGGCAAAAACCTGGGCTTCGAAGACTCGCGCGACGTGTACGTGGTGCGCAAGCCGGAAAGCATTTTCCTGCCCCGTGAGAACGTGAGCACTGCTTACGTCTTCACCATCGGCGACTATTTCTTCGCCTACCCCAACAACTACAACTACTACGTGAACTACTACAAGGACACGTTCCAGCACGGCGGTATCTCGCTGGAGGAATGCATTATTCCTTATGTGACGCTCACAGCGAAGGGGTAGTTAGTTGATAAGAATAAACAAAAAAGCTCTTCTGAAATTCAGAAGAGCTTTTTTGTTTCCAGGCAAGCTTTAATGGGCTAAACATGCCTCTCTGTAAGCTAAAACCTCCTGTTTTTCTTGCCTTTTTAAATACGATTTAATTGGCCCGTATTTAACTTGAGCAGGCACATCAACGGAGAAATAATTAGGTAGATGACTGCCTTCCCAACTGCAGCCTAACGTTTGCAAATGCTTCTGGACTGCTGATATACGGTCTGATTTGAAAGAAATAATCTGCAACGTGCTATGTCCCGACTCTTCTATTAAATCCTGTACTAATAAGCGGCCGTCTTCTGGGATAGCATATACGACATCTTTATAGGAATAGCTTTCTACGAAAAAAGGGATGTTGTCCAACGCATAATATCCCTTTTGCTCATCTACGACAGCTGCACACAAACTTTCAGAGTAATCTTCATCAAGCACCGTGTTGAAGAAGTCAAAAAAAACTTTAACACGTTTCAATGAATCGGTCATTATCCTGATGGTAGTAGGGTGAACAGGACGATGCCTACTTCAACCCGTCCAGCGCCGCCCGTAGCCGCGGCAGGGCCGACTGAATCGACTCCACCGTTTCGGCACCGACCGAGGCGCGGAACCAGGGCTCAGTGGCCGGCGAACCGAAGGCTGAGAACGGCACCAGCGCCAGTTGGGCTTCGGCGATGAGGTAGGAAGTGAGCTCGGCGGTAGTGGCGAGTACGGTACCGTCGGGGGCAGTGCGGCCCAGTACGTCGATTTTGGCGGTGAGGTAGATGGCCCCGGCCGGCGCTACGGCATCAACGGGGTAGCCCTGAGCCTTCAACTCTTTCAAGCCTTTGAACAGGCCTTCGAGCGAGCTGTCGAGGCGCGTTTTCATACCGGCCAGAAATTCGTCGACTGCTTCCGTTTGGGGCAGGAAATGGGCAGTGGCCACCTGCTCGGCCTTTGGGGCCCAGGCGCCAACGTGACCCAGAATGGATTTCATCTGGTTGATGAGAACGGGCGGGCCAAAGGCGTAGCCCACGCGCACGCCGGTGGCGGCAAAGCACTTCGAGGTGCCGTCGATGTAAATGACGTAGTCGCGCAGCTCGGGGCGTAGGCTCACCGGGTCGAAGTGCTGGGTATCGCCGAAGGTGAGGAGGCAGTAAATCTGGTCGTACATGATGTACAACGGTTTCTCGTCGGAGCCGCGGCGCTTGTTCTCCGCAATTACCAAGTCGCAGATTTCTTCCAGGCCTTCTTTGGTAAACACGGTGCCGGTTGGGTTCAGCGGCGAGCACAGGGCCAGCAGCGTGGCGCCGGCCACGTGCGGGGCCAGGTCGGCCGCGGTGGGCATGAAGTTGTTGTCGGCGCGGGTGGGCACGGCCACGGGCGTGGCGTCCACGAGGTGGCAGTAGTGGTTGTTGTTCCAGCTGGGCAGCGGGAAGATGACGCGGTCGCCGGCATCCACAATGGCGCGGTAGGCGGCGTAGATGAGCGGCCGCGAGCCGCCGGCAATGAGAATATCGTCGGGGCCGTAGCTCAGGCCCTGGCGCTCCTTCAGAAATTTCGATACCGCGTCGCGCAGTTCGCCCATGCCGGCCGCCGGCGGGTAATTGGTCAGCCCCGCTTTATAGGCGTCGATGATGCCGGCAGTGAGGCCCGCCGGAATCGGGAAAATCTTCGAGTCGAAGTCGCCGATGGTCAGGTTGCAGATATTGGCCCCCTGGCGCACCTGCTCGCTAACCTGGTTGCCGATTCGAATAATTTCGGAGCCGCGCAGACCGGCGGCCATCTTGGAGATTTGCATAAGCTGAAAGCCGCAGTAGAGTGGCCACCACGGCGCACGAAGGTAGGGGACGCTACGCTTAATGAGGAATGAATAATTAAGAAGGAGGAATTGGTAAATGGCCTGGTGGTTCCAAAATCTGAATTCTTCCTGTAGCGTAGCATCTCTGCGCGCCTGCCATCGGTTAATATCTCCGGGTCCAGAGGCTCAGTAGGCCCGTTATACTGCCCGCACACCTTGGTACGTCAGGCGCGCACAGCAGCATATTGTGGGCACTGGCCTGGCCCTAGCGGGGGCAATGGTTGCCTCCACCGAATCGTTGGCCCACTACAAGGAGAGGGGAAACTTTAGTGTATGCTCCTTGCATTAGCCCTGTCCGGCTGGAAATGCTGGCTAACGGTGTCAAGTTGGAAGGACGCGGATACAGAAGCAGGCGGTTTGTACTGAAGGAATTAGGCAGCTAAGCAGGGTTTGAAGTGAGGCCAAGCCATTGGTATTCCATCAGCTGGTATCAGTGGAGTGCGGCGACAGCGGTAAATTCGCCCCATGCTGCCTCACACCATTGCCCTGCCCACTTTAGCCGAACTCCCCACCGCTGCCGCTGAGTTGCGCGCTGCCATTGCCGAAACGGGTTGCCTGGTAGTGGCCTTCGAAGGGGAGATGGGGGCTGGCAAGACCACGCTTATCCGTGCTCTATGTGCCGCCTTGGGGGTGGCCGACGACGTGAGCAGCCCCACTTTCGCGTTGGTGAACGAGTACCGCGATGGCTACAATAAGGCCGTGTACCACTTCGATTTTTACCGGATTGATTCGGAAGATGAGGCCGAACGCATCGGGGCGAGCGAGTATTTCTATTCGGGGTATCTTTGTTTAGTGGAATGGCCTGCCCGGGTGGCGGCTTTATTGCCGTTGCCTTACCTTGAAGTGCGCCTGACCGTGCAGCCCGACGAAAGCCGGATGATTGAATTAAAAATTATAGATTAAGAATTGAAAATGGCCTTCGTTCTACCAAGCACAGCCATTGTTGATTGTTGGTGATTTTTAATTCGTAACGTATATTTTTTAATTCTCAGTAATGCCCGAGCAGCTACCTTCCGGATTTGAGTCCCTGGCCACTAGTCGTGCCTATTTCACGCAGGAATCGATGCTGGCTGTGGAAACGCGCAAGCGCAAGCTGTTTATCGGCATGCCGCGCGAAACCTCGCTTCAGGAAAACCGCCTCGGCCTCACACCCGAAGCGGTGCAGCACCTCGTTTCGGCCGGGCACGAAGTAGTGATGGAAGCCGGCGCCGGCGAGCCCAGCAAATACGCCGACCACGCCTACTCCGAAGCCGGAGCCCAGATTGCCTATTCCACCGAAGAGGTGTTCAAGGCCGATATTTTGCTGAAAGTGGCCCCGCCGACGCTTGAGGAAATTGAGTTGCTGCACCCCAACCAAACCCTGATTTCGGCCCTGCAAATGGGCTCGATGACGCCGGACTACATTGCGGCTCTCTCTCGCAAGAAAATCAATGCCATTGGCTTCGAGCTGATGAAAGACCCCAGCGGGGCCCGCCCCGTAGTGCGCGCCATGAGCGAAATCGCGGGCTCGACGGTGATGCTGATTGCGGCCGAATACCTGGCCCGCTCCAACGAGGGCAAGGGCATTATTCTGGGCGGTATTACGGGCGTGCCGCCGTCGCAGGTTGTTATTCTCGGGGCCGGCACAGTGGCCGAGTACGCCGCCCGCGCCGCCACGGGCCTCGGGGCCGAAGTGAAGGTGTTTGACAACCATCTTTACAAGCTGCGCCGCCTCAAGCACAACCTGGGCATGCAACTCTACACCAGCACGCTGGACACGTTTGCCCTGAGCCAGCAAATTCGCCGGGCCGATGTGGTTATTGGCGCCCTGGCGGTGGAAGACGGGCGCATTCCCTATATGGTGCCCGAGGAAATGGTGGCCAGTATGGCCCCCGGCTCCATCATCATCGACGTGAGCATCGACCAAGGCGGCTGCTTCGAAACCAGCGAGATGACCAGCCACAGCAAGCCCGTGTTCCGCAAGTACGACGTGGTGCACTACTGCGTGCCCAACATCGCCTCGCGCGTGCCCCGCACCGCCACCAACGCCCTCAGCAACATCTTTACGCCCATCCTCCAGGAAATCAGCCAGCACGGCGGCATCAACGAGGTGCTGTTCACCAACGAGCATTTCCGCAGCGGCGTCTACATCTACCGCGGCTCGCTGACGAATGCGATGATTGCGAAGAAATTTAACCTGCGGTACAAGGAGTTGGGGCTGCTAATTGCCGTGCGGAATTAATGTTATAAAGGAACTAACCTGTAGTATCGCCCTATACCATAAGCTTAGAATGGTATTGCAACTGTAATGAGTGGAAACCCCATTTTTAGGTTTGTTATAGTTATTAACTATTATGTGTATAGCTTTTATCAAAAGTGGTACCCTGACCCTTCAGGTCATGCTGTGCAGGTAAGCGGGTTTCTTTTTGCACTTACCATCGCAGAAGTAGCTAATCTTTTTGGATTATTAGATTCCCCACCTCCAGGAGGACTTTTACTGTGGCTTCTGTTAATTGCTTTGCTTATTTGGTTGAATTATCTATTAGTGTTTTCTAAGGACAAACACAACGAGTTGTTTATACAGATAAGCCACGGAAGTTTAGAAAGCAGAAAGACTAATTTTATTATCTTCTGGTCATATTTTTCTATAACAGTAGTGCCATTCGCTTATTTTATATTCATTAGAATAAGCAACTTAAAGTAAAATAACAGGGGTATTGAAATCCTTGTAGAATGGTTTAGTAATACTGAGGGGGAAAGATGGTTGTTTAACTACCAATTTGTAACACCTTCCACGCCTCCCCCAGCCGCCCTTCCGCCAGAAACTGGCGGCCCAGTTGCAGCAGCTGTTTCTTCAGCTCCGGGTCATCGTCGCGATACTTGTTGAGGAGGTAGGCCACCATTGGTTCGGATTTAAATTCTTCGACTTGCGCAGGCGTGGGCAAGGCGTCGCGCTCGATGTTGGCGAGGCGGCCCAGCTCGTTGCCGGTGAGCACGTCGGAGGTGCGCAGGTGCTCGGGCAGCTGGTCGATGCCGATGCCAATGTGGCGGTTGGGCTTGGGCACTTCGAACAGGCTGCTGCCGCTGGCACGGCAGTACCAGTCGCCGCCGAGGCGAGCCACGGCATCCAGCTTGAAGGGGTCGATGCCGGTGGCATCGGGCAGGAGAATATCCTGGCGGAAGTGGGCGCGCACCACCCGGCAGATGATGAGGTTGCCGGCCCCGTTGTTCTGGCCCAGCTCGATAATCTGCTCCACCACGCACTCAAATGCTGCCGGCGCTCCGGCCACGCGGGGCGGGCGCACCTGCTCAGAGGCCAACTCGGTGAGGCCGGCTTTGGTGAATTCGTTTACGCCCTTCGCGTACTCGGTGCTCGATAATGACATCTGCTCGACCAAAGCGTAGTCGCAGATGTTGATGACGACTTCGGGCACCTCGCGCACGTTTTGCAGGGTGTGCTTCTGGGTGTTGTCGCGCACGCGGTTGGCGGGCGAAAACACCAGAATGGGCGGGTTCGAGCTGAAGGCGTTGAAGAAGCTGTAGGGGCTCAGGTTCACGCGGCCGTCGGCGTCGATGGTGCTGGCGAAGGCCACTGGGCGCGGGGCCACGGCACCCACTAAGAATGGGTGCCACTGAGCGGGCGTGAGGTCGGAGGGGGAGAGGGAATGAAAATCGGCCATAGGGCCGCAAAGAAACGGCGCTCGACCGTAGCGTGGGCTTTTAGCCCGCGCCCGACCGGCCAATGCTGCGCCGGTTGGTTCTCCCTTGGGTGTCGCGGACTAAAAGTCCGCGCTACTTTGCGGATTCAACTGCTAGTAATTGCTCGTGAGCCAACCGCTACTAACTCCTCCTACTACCATTCGTCCCGCCGTGGGCGTGTTCAGCGCCATTGTGTTGGTGGCCTCATTGGGCAATTTTGTTGACCTCTACGACTTGGTGCTTTTCGGCATTGTGCGGGTGGATAGCCTGCACGAGCTCGGCATCACGAACGCCGCTGAGGTTACCAACAAAGGCCTCTACCTGATGAATATGCAGATGGGTGGGATGCTGCTCGGCGGCCTCTTGTGGGGCATGCTCGGCGACAAGCGCGGCCGCCTTTCGGTGCTGTTCGGCTCCATTTTGCTCTACTCGCTGGCCAACATCGCCAACGGTTTCGTGCAGACCGTGGACCAGTACGCCTGGCTGCGGCTAATTGCCGGCGTGGGGCTGGCCGGCGAGCTGGGTGCGGGCGTAACGCTGGTGGCCGAAACGCTGCCCAAGGAAAAACGCGGCTACGGCACCATGCTGGTAACCTCGGTGGGCGTGCCAGGCGCGCTGCTGGCCTATTATGTGGGCGAGCGTTTGGGCTGGCGCAATGCCTATTTCATGGGCGGCGGGCTGGGCCTGGGGCTGTTGGCGCTGCGGGCGGGCGTGTTCGAGTCGGGCATGTTCGAGCACACCCGGCAATCTGGAGTGGCGCGCGGCAACTTCCTGAGCTTGTTTGCCAACCGCTTCCGGGCTTCGAAATACCTGCGCTGCCTGCTGTTGGGCATTCCGTTCTGGTTTATGGCGGGCATTCTGATAACCCTGGCCCCGGAATTTGGGCGCGCCTTCCATTTGCAGGGCGCCGTCACGGGCGGCGCCAGCATTGCGTGGTGCTACCTGGGGTGCACCATCGGGGATTTCACCAGCGGGGCGCTGGGGCAGTTGCTGCAAAGCCGGTTGCGGGTGCTGCGCATGTTTTTCGTGGGCAGCGCGGCGGCAGTAGCCTGGTTTCTGTTTGGGCTGAACGGAGCCAGCGTGGCAGCATTCTACTTCGCCTGCTTTCTGGTGGGCGTCGCCGGCGGGTTCTGGACCTTGTTTGTAACAGTTACGGCCGAGGAATTCGGAACCAATATCCGGGCTACAGTTGCTACCACGGCTCCCAATTTTGCCCGGGGCTCACTGGTGCTGGTCTCGCTGCTATTCAAAAGCCTGAAAGAGGTGCCCACGCTGGGCATGGTTGGCGCAGCGGCGATAATAGGCGCTGTGCTGCTGGTGTTGGCGTTTTTCAGCGCCAGCACGTTGCCCGAGACTTATGGCAAAGAGCTGGACTACGTGGAGGAGGCCTAGTTTGGCTCAGGCCCAGCTCCCTCCCTCGTATTGCCGCAACCTGTATTGATGTAAAGTCAAGCTTAATTAAAGCAGCCTTGATAAACCACATGAATATGACCTTGGCTATGCTGCTGTGTCTGTTACTGGGTGAAGCGAAAGCCGCGCCCCTGGCTCCAGCTCCGGCAGACACGGTTCTGCTTCGGCGGCACCTCGAGTTTCTTACTACCACGCCGCAACCACGTAACCACCTGCACCCGGCTGTGCTCGATTCGGTGGCTGCGTACCTCACCCAGCAGTTCCGGGCGGCTGGGGCACATCTAGTTGGCGAGCAGCCTTATCTGGTGCAGGGGCGTACCTACCGCAACGTGCTGGCATCCTTTGGTCCGGTTGATGGCCCGCGCCTGGTAATTGGCGCGCACTACGACGTCTGCGGCGAGCAGCCGGGAGCCGACGACAACGGCACCGGCGTAGCCGCCCTGCTGGAACTTGCCCGCCTGCTCGGCCAGCAGCAGAACCTGCCATACCGCATCGACTTGGTTGGCTACACGCTGGAAGAACCGCCGTTTTTTCGCACGCCGCAAATGGGCAGCTACGTGCATGCCGCGGCACTGAAGGCCGCCGGCGTGCCAATACGCGGCATGGTCGCCCTCGAAATGCTCGGTTACTACGACGACCACCGGGGCTCGCAGCACTATCCCATCCGGCCCCTGAAATTCATTTATGGCAGCCGGGGAAATTATGTAACGGTGGCCCAGAAATTTGGCAATGGCCGGTTTGGACGGCGCTTTGCGCGGCAATACCGGCAGGCAGCCGCGTTGCCGGTTAAGCGCTTCAAAGCCCCGGCGTGGCTGCCGGGCATCGACTTCTCCGACCACCTCAACTACTGGAAATTTGATTACTCGGCCGTCCTGCTCACCGACACGGCTTTTTACCGCAACCTCAGTTACCACGAGCCCGGCGATACGCTGGCCCGGCTGGATATGCGCCGCCTGGGCCTCGCCGTGGATGCGCTGATGGCCACCGTATTGGCTGGCAGGTATTGAGTTGAAAGCGGACGCTTATTTGCTAAACTGGTATATGTTTGCTAAATAGAAGTAGCTTTGAAGCAGTAACCCAACGATTGTACCCAATGAATGCGCCCGCCTGCCCTAAATGCGACTCCGCTGAAGCCACTAAAAGTGGCGTAATCAATGAACGGCAGCGGTTTAAGTGCCGGCAGTGCGGGTACCACTACACGGTGGCCAAAGTCGGCCGCGAGGTTGATAGCTACTACGTCATCAAGGCCCTGCAGCTCTACATCGAGGGCGTGAGCTACCGCGAGATTGAGCGCCTGCTCGGGGTAAGCCACGTGAGCGTGATGAACTGGGTGAAGAAGTACGGCGTGAAAGCCCCGCGGCAGCCCGACTACCATCCAACTTACAAAATACTCAATCACAAGGAGCTGGCTGATTTTTTCCAGGTGCCGGGGAACTTGAAAGGGGCTGGCATGGTGGTCACGGAGCTGGGCGACAAGTTCATGGTGATTCGTTGGGAGCGGTTTCGGGCCGGGTAGAGGCGGCCGGGTATAGTTGCTTAGCAAAACGATAGCGGCCGGGTAGCTGGCGGCGCAGATTGGGTGCTACTTCACCAAACCAACGGCTTTGGCCGGGGTGGCTGGTGGCGGAACTGCTTCAGAACCTGCTTCTGAGGAAGCCCGCCGACTGGCCGCGTTTCTGTTCCACCATCTTTCCCACCCCATGCGACACACTCGCTACGCCTTGGCCCTTGGGGGCTTACTTTTTGCAGGGGCCGCTTTCGGCCAGGTTATTCCGCCCACCACGGGCACGGCCCCTCCGCCTGCTGAGCCAGCTGCTCCGCCTACGCCAGTAGCCCCGGCCAAATCGGCTGCCTACGGACCGGGTATGAAAATCAACATCTCGCCCGACGGGTCCAAATACCTGCGCTTCCTGCTCTGGACTCAGGTGTACGCCCGCTACACGGAAAACAACACCGGCACCCTGCGCGCGCCCAGCCAGCTCAAGGAGAGCCAGGTTGATTTCGGAATCCGGCGTTCGCGCATGGTGATACTGGCCCAGCTCAATCCGCGGTTTCTGATTTACACGCACCTGGGCATCAACAACCAAAACGCGGTGAGCGGCGGCGTGGCCCCGGCCACCGACGGCAAAAAACCCCAGTTCTTCATTCACGAAGCCGTGACAGAGTACAAGGTGAACAAGTACCTAAGCCTGGGCGCGGGCCTGCATTACTTCAACGGTATTTCACGGCTCACCAGCGCCAGCACCACCAGCATTCTGCCGATGGACCTGCCGCTGACCAACTTCCCTACCATCGAGCTAACCGACCAGTTTGCGCGCTGGCTGGGTATCTACGCCAAAGGCCGCATCGCCAAGTTCGACTACCGGGTGTCGATGAGCGATTCCTACCTCACCAACCAGGCTAGCACCCCACTCAGCCTGGGCACCACCGCGGCCGGCGTGAATACCGGCACGGGCGTAGCCAATTACAACCCGCAGAACACCAGCCATGTGTACCAGGGGTACTTCAGCTACAACTTCCTGGAGCCTGAGGCCAACCTGCTGCCCTACACGCAGGGTACTTACCTGGGCACCAAACGGGTGTTTAGCATCGGTACGGGCTTTCTGTACAACAAGGACGCCATGTACTCGCGCTCGTCCGGCAGCGTGGTGCCCGTAACGTCAGCCGTTTCGGCCGACCCGTTTGGCACCGTGGCCACCACCAAGCACGACATGGTGATGCTGGGCTTCGACGCGTTTTATGACGCACCGCTGGACACGACTTCGCGCACGGCCATCACCCTCTACGGGGTGTACTACAACTTCAACATGGGCCCGAACTACGTGCGCTTTGTAGGAGCAGAAAACCCCGGCTACGGGACCGCTGCCCTGCGCGGCAACGCGGTGCCTCAGTCGGGTACGGGCGGCGTATTTTATGGCCAGGTTGGCCTGCTATTGCCCAAAAACCTGCTTGGCCCCAAGGCCCGCCTGCAGCCCTACGTGGCTTACCAGCACGCCAACTACGACGGCCTGAAAACCTCGGATGGCAGCACCAAGGGCGTAAATATTATGGACGCCGGCCTGAACCTGCTACTCGATGGCCACAACGCGAAAGTGACCCTGAACTACCGCCCGCGTCCCGACTTCACCAACGTGAACGACGTGAAGTACCGCCCCGAAGTGACGCTGCAAACGCAGGTGTTTTTGTAGGCCCAGCCGCTTCCTTTCCTCTGCATTTCTAACTCTTAATTACTTGACCAACGGCATGGAACAGCGTTTAAACCCGCCTTACGCGGCCGCCGATGCGGCGGTAGAGCACGACAACAACACCACCTCGACTAGCACCATCTGGCAGGTTATCACGGCCTCGTCGGTAGGTACGGTGATTGAGTGGTACGACTTCTACATTTTCGGCTCGCTGGCCGCTATTATCGGGCCGGTTCTTTTCGGTTCGAAGGGCAAGATTGAGGACACTCTGCTGGGCGCGCTGGCCGTGTTTGGCGCGGGCTTCGTGGTGCGGCCGTTCGGGGCCATGTTCTTTGGCCGCCTCGGCGACATGATTGGCCGGAAGTATACCTTCCTCGTCACGCTGCTCATTATGGGTGGGGCCACGTTCATCACCGGCCTCATTCCGAGCTACGATACAATTGGCCTCGCGGCGCCAGCCATTGTGGTGGTGCTGCGCCTGCTGCAGGGCCTGGCCCTGGGCGGTGAATACGGCGGCGCCGCCACCTACGTGGCCGAATACGCCCCCGACGCCCGGCGCGGCTATTTCACCAGTTTCATCCAGATTACGGCTACTGGCGGCCTCATCCTCAGCATCTCGGTTATTCTGATAACCCGAAAGCTCCTGGGCGAAGATGCCTTCAAGGAGTGGGGCTGGCGCATTCCGTTCCTGCTCTCGGGCTTCCTGTTGGTAGCTTCGTACTACATCCGCCGCAAGCTGCACGAGTCGCCGCTGTTTGCTAAAGCTAAGGCTACCGGCACCACCAGCAAAAGCCCCCTGCGCGATTCGTTTATGAACCCCGTGAACCGTCGCCTCGTCCTCATCGCCCTGTTCGGCGTGACGATGGGCCAGGGCGTAATTTTCTACACCAGCCAATTCCAGGCCTTCACCTTCATGAATGCCACGCTTAAGCTCGACATCGTGCATTCGAGCATCATTATGGTGGTGGCCATGCTGCTGGCGACGCCGTTGTTCGTGTACTTCGGTTCGCTGTCGGACCGCATCGGCCGTAAGCGCATCATCATGACTGGTATGATTTGCGGGGCGCTGTTCACGGTTCCGCTATTCTATGGCATTAAGGCGTTTGCTGGTCCCCTCACCGAAATCACGCCCGCCACGGTAGATGCCGCCGGCAAAGCCGTGCCCGCCGTCATGAAAGCCCTCACGCCCAACATCCCGGCCATGATTGCCATGGTGTTTTGCCTGGTGGTGTTCGTCACGATGGTGTACGGGCCCATTGCAGCCTACCTGGTTGAGCTGTTCCCAACCAGCGTGCGCTACACGTCGCTCTCGGTGCCCTACCACATTGGCAATGGCGTATTCGGGGGCTTCGTACCGCTGATTGCCACCTCCATCGGCGTGTGGGCGGCGGCCCAGCCGGCCGGCACCTTCGCCAAGGAGCATAGCAGCCTGGTGGGACTGGTGTATCCGGTGGTTATTGCGCTCATTTGCTTCGTGGTGGGCATGGCCTTGATGAAAGACGTGCGCAACGTGAAACTGATTGACGAACAGCCCGCCGCCTAATACGTTCGCGTGCCTGCGGTACGGTACGAAAGTCCGCCGGGCCCCGCGCCCGGCGGACTTTTGCTTAGATTGGCCAGCCGTTCTTCACCCCCCTAATTTCCATGCTGCCTCCCGTCCTCAACTCCTCACCACCGGTCCGCCCGGCCCCGCGCCGCGGTCCAAAGCTGCTGTTTCTGGCGGTGCTTTTCGGGGTGCTGCTCAACTATCCGCTGCTGGCCGTATTCGACCACAACGGCCGCGTAGGCGGAGTACCGGTGCTGTACCTCTACGTGCTGCTCGTATGGATTGCACTGGTGGCCCTGACGGGCTGGCTGGTGCGAAAAAAGGGTGAGCCAGAGGAGGGTACGTGAGGAAGCCAGCAGCCTTGATGCGCAGAATGCTCGGCATCACGTCCTTTTAATACGCTAACATCAGCCTTCACCAATCACCCGACCCCATGTCCAAGCTGCTCGTCATTGGCTTCTCATTCGGCTACCTGGCCTTGCTTTTCGGCGTGGCCTACGCCGCCGAGCGCCGGTCGGAAGCCCGAAAAAGCCTGGTGAGTAACCCTTATGTGTACGCCCTGAGCATGGCCGTTTACTGCACGGCCTGGACGTACTACGGCTCGGTGGGCCGGGCAGCGCACAACGGGCTGGAGTTTGTCGGCATCTACCTCGGGCCGACCTTGCTGGCCCCGGCCTGGTGGCTGGTGCTGCGCAAAATCATTCGGGTGAGCCGGCAGCAGCGGCTCACCTCCATTGCGGACTTCATCTCGGCCCGATATGGCAAGAGCGCCGGGTTGGGCGCGCTCGTTACGGTGGTGTGCGTGCTGGGCATCGTGCCCTACATCGCGCTCCAGATTAAAGCCATTGCTACTTCGTTTGTCACGCTTACGGGCAGTGGGGCGGGGGGGGGCGGGCCAGCTGCCGCCACGGCCCTGTACACCACGGGAGCGCTGGCGGTGTTCACCATCCTGTTCGGAGTTCGCTCGGTGGAAGCAACCGAGCGGCACGAGGGCATTGTGCTGGCCGTGGCGGTAGAAAGCCTGCTGAAGCTGGTGGCGTTTCTGGTGCTGGGGGGCTTTGTCACGTTCGGGTTGTTCAACGGGTTCACCGACGTGTTCGACCAGGCGGCAGCGGTGCCGGCGCTGCGGCAGCTGTTCACGCTGCGCGGCGCGGGTACGAGCGGGGCCGAGTGGTTCACGCTGTTGGTGCTCAGCATGTCGGCGGTGCTGCTTCTGCCGCGCCAGTTTCAGGTAGCGGTGGTCGAGAATGTCGACGAAAACCACTTGCGCAAGGCCATGTGGCTGTTTCCGCTCTACCTCATTGTCATCAACCTGTTTGTGTTGCCCATTGCCTTTGGGGGCCTGCTGAAGCTGGGCCACACCGGCCTCGACGCCGATACCTACGTGCTGGCGCTGCCGCTGGCAACCGGCCATTCGTGGCTGGCGCTGCTCACCTACCTGGGCGGCTTGTCGGCCGCCAGCAGCATGATTATCGTCGAAACCATTGCCCTGAGCGTAATGATGAGCAACCACCTGCTGATGCCGCTGCTGGTGCGCCTGCCCAACGCCCGCGCCAAAGGCCAGACGCGCTGGTTTGCCTACCTGGGCCGCGTGGCCCTCGAAAGCCGCCGCCTGGCCGTGGTGCTGGTGCTGATGATAGCCTACGGCTACTATGCCGAAGTAGGCAAGCAGCTTCCCTTGGTAAATACCGGGCTGGTGTCTTTCGCCGCCGTGGCGCAGTTTGTGCCCGCCGTACTGGGCGGCCTGTATTGGAAGGGAGGAACCCGGCGCGGCGCTACGGTGGGCCTGCTGGCGGGCTTTGCGGTGTGGTTTTTTACGCTGGTGCTGCCCGCGCTGGTGGGGCCGGGCCGGCTCCTGCCCGCCTCGGTGCTCACGGCCGGCTTGGGCGGCGTGGCGGCCTTGCGGCCGTTCGCGCTGTTTGGGCTCGAAGGGCTGGATTACCTCTCGCACGGCCTGTTCTGGAGCTGGCTGTTCAACATCGGGCTCTACGTGGGCCTCTCGCTGGCCTGGCCACCCACGGCCCTGGAGCTGCGGCAGGCCGACGTGTTTGTCGACGTGTTCACCCGCCGCAGCTTGGCCGAAGAAGTAACCGGCTGGACGGGCCGCACGCCCTTCCCCGACGTGCGTGCCCTGTTACTGGGCTTCCTGGGCAAGAAGCGCACGAACCAGGCGCTGCGGGCGTTCACCGACCGGTTTCCGGATGCCATGCCCGAGTCCACGGCGGCCTTTCCGGCTCCCGACGCGGCCGTTACCTCGTTTCCGCCTGCGGCCATTCAGCCCCTGCACGAAACCGCCGACCCGCGCCTGCTCAACTACGCCGAGAAGCTGCTGGCCGGCAGCCTTGGGCCCGCTTCGGCGCGCATGCTGGTGGCCTCGGTGGCAGGAGCGGAGCAAATTAGTTACGACAGCGTGGTGGGCATTCTGCGCGAAAGCCAGCAGCTGCTCGAAGCCAACCGCCAGCTCCAGAAACAAAGCCGCCAGCTGCAGCGCCTCACCGACGAGCTGCGCGCCGCCTACGACCAGCTCCAGGCGCTCGACCAGCGCAAGGACGAATTTCTGTACACCGTGACGCACGAGCTGCGCACGCCGCTCACCAGCATTCGGGCGCTGGCCGAAATCCTGGCCGACAACCCCGAGCTGGCCGAAGCCGAGCGCCAGCACTTCCAGCTAACTATCGGCCGCGAAGCTGAGCGCCTCACCCGCCTTATTACCCTGGTGCTCGATTTGGAAAAGTTCGAATCGGGCCAGGCCACACTTACCCGCACGGCCGTGCCAATAGCGGACCTTGTAGCCGAAGCCCTCGATGCGGTGGGCCAACTGCTGCGCGACAAGCATATTACCCTACACGTCGATACGCCCGACGACCTACCCATTCTGTACGCCGACCGCGACCGCCTGATGCAGGTACTCGTCAATCTGCTCTCCAACGCGATTAAAGCCAGTCGGGCCGACGGTACGGGCCGCATTGCCGTGCTGGCCTGGCCCGCCGCCAGCCTCGTGCTGCTGTGCGTGGAAGACAACGGGCGCGGTATTTCGCCCGCCGCCCAGCACCTCATCTTCGACAAGTTTTACCAAGCCCAGAATCAGACTACCCGCAAGCCCGAAGGCACCGGCCTGGGCCTGGCCATCACCCGCAAAATAGTGGAGCTGCACCGCGGCCGCATCTGGGTCGAGAGTGCCGTGGAGCAGGGCGCCCGTTTCTTCGTGGAGCTGCCGTTGGTGCAGAATGACCCGGAAGAACTGCCGGCTGAGCTTGCCGAGACGTCTTTGCTGCCTGCTGCAATTAACAAGCTGTAGGTGTGTCCGGCAAAATGAATCGATAAACTAAGTATGACCCGCTATTCTGTTTTTTAGGCTTTCCATCTGCCACTGCCACTTGCTGCCCTACTACACGTTTCCTTCCCTGCTGCATGAAAACGCCCCATATTCTTATTGTTGACGATGAGCCCAACATCGTGATGTCGCTCGAATTCCTGATGCGCAAAAACGGCTACCAGGTCGGCATTGCCCGCAATGGAACGGAGGCCCTGGCGGCCATCGACCAAACGCCCTACGACTTGGTGTTACTCGACATCATGATGCCTGACGTGGACGGCCTGCAAGTGTGCCGCCAGCTGCGCCAGCGCCCCGACCGCGCCGGTACTAAAGTCATTTTCCTCTCGGCCAAAAGCCGCGAAGCCGATGTGCAGAAGGGCTACGAAGCCGGGGCCGACCTCTACATTCCCAAACCCTTCAGCACCCGCCAGCTCATGGACAAGGTGCGCGAGTTGTTAGGTCTGGCGGCGTAGGGGCGGGGCTTGCCCCCGCCCGACATTGCGCGGCCGTTATGGCCGTGGCGCACCCGCCGGGTGGGGGCAAGCCCCGCCCCCTACTTTTTTATCTCCTCCCGATTCCTATCCAACTCCTATGAAACCCGCCTGCTCCTACGCCGCAACTCACGCTGCCAGCCTGGCCAATCCGGCCGGTTTCTGGGCGGCCCAGGCCCAACACCTAGCCTGGGACCGCCCCTTTGCCGAAGCGCTGAGCCAGGACGAAAACGGCACTTACCACT
This sequence comes from Hymenobacter glaciei, assembly GCF_039539585.1. Classification (NCBI taxonomy): domain Bacteria; kingdom Pseudomonadati; phylum Bacteroidota; class Cytophagia; order Cytophagales; family Hymenobacteraceae; genus Hymenobacter; species Hymenobacter glaciei. Next base: position 26,671 of record NZ_BAABDK010000002.1, read on the forward strand.
GGTTCCGGGGTGGGCAGCTCAACACCAGTTTCCTCTGCCTCGATGCCCACGTGCAGCAAGGCCGCGGCAACCAGTCCGCCCTGATTTACGACTCGCCCGTCACCAGCACGCTACGCACCTACACCTACGCTGAACTGTTGGACCTCACGGCCCGCTTTGCCGGCGGCTTGCGCAACCTGGGCGTGGCGTTTGGCGACCGGGTCATCATTTACATGCCCAACATGCCCGAGGCGGTGGTAGCTATGCTGGCCTGCGCCCGGCTCGGAGCCATTCATTCGGTGGTGTTTGGTGGTTTCGCGCCGCACGAGCTGGCCGTGCGGATTGATGACGCCCAACCGCGCGTTATCATCTGCGCCTCGGGTGGCATCGAGTTCGACCGCGTCATTCCCTACAAACCGTTGGTGGAGGAAGCCTTGGCAAAAGCTACCCACCAGCCGGCCCACGTGGTAGTATGCCAGCGCGGGTTCGTGACGGCCGCGATGCAGCTTGGCCGCGACGTGGATTTCGCCACTTTGCTCCAATCCGAGCCCGTGCCTGCCGTGCCGGTGCCGGCCACGCACCCGCTCTATATTCTGTACACCAGCGGCACGACCGGCCGGCCCAAAGGCGTGGTGCGCGACCACGGCGGCCATGCCGTGGCCCTGCACTTCAGCATGCGCACCATCTACGGCCTTGCGCCGGGCGAAACCATCTTCACCGGTTCCGACATCGGTTGGGCCGTGGGCCACAGCTACATCGTGTACGGGCCGCTGCTACGCGGCTGCACTACCGTGCTCTTCGAAGGTAAGCCCGTGCGCACCCCCGATGCCGGTACCTTCTGGCGGCTGGCGGCGCAACACCACGCCAAGGTGATGTTTACCGCGCCCACGGCCATCCGGGCCATTAAAAAGGAAGACCCTGAGGGCTTGCTGGCTCAACAATACGACCTCAGCGGCCTGCGCCACCTCTTTTTAGCCGGCGAGCGCTGCGACCCCGCCACGTATGCCTGGGCCGGGCAGTTGCTGGGCGTGTCCGTAGTCGACCACTGGTGGCAAACCGAAAGCGGCTGGCCCATGCTGGCCACGCTGGTGGGCCTCGAAGGCATGCCCGCGCCCCGCGCCGGCAGCGCCGGCCACCCCGTGCCGGGCTACGACGTGCAGGTGCTCGACGAGGCCGGCCACCCCGTACCTGCCGGCACCACCGGCCTGGTAGCAGTGAAGCTACCGCTACCGCCCGGCTGCTTTCCCACGCTCTGGCACGATGACGTACGGTACCAGGACTACCTGAAAACCTTTCCCGGCTATTACCTCAGCGGCGATGGCGGCTACCGCGACAGCGAAGGCTACTGCTACATTATGGGTCGCGTTGATGACGTGATTAATGTGGCCGGCCACCGCCTGAGCACCGGCGAAATCGAGGAAATTCTGGCCGCCCACCCAGCCGTGGCCGAGTGTGCCGTGCTTGGCCTGGCTGACAGCCTCAAAGGGCAGGTGCCCGCTGGCCTGGTGGTGTTGAAAGACGGCCAGGCGATGGGAGAGGAGCAGCTGGAAAAGGAATTGGTGGCGGCCGTGCGCGCCCGCATCGGCGCGCTGGCCTGCTTCCGGCAAGTGCTGGTGGTGGCGCGCCTGCCCAAAACCCGCTCCGGCAAAATCCTCCGCAAAACCCTGCGCCAGCTGGCCGACGGCGAGAATTTCGCCCTGCCCGCCACCATTGACGACCCGCTGATTCTGGACGAAATCCGCGCCGGCCTGCAACGGCGGAGCCTCGGCGCGGCTTTCGAAACCTCTCCTCCCACGCCTCCCATGTTATAACCCATCCTCAAACAGCATTTCCCAACCCGCAAAAGCTGTTTGGGGATTGTGAAACATGATTTCCCAATCCCCAAATACGATTCCCCAACTCGCAAAAACCATTTGCGGGTTGGGCAACACGATAACCCAACCCGCAAATACGATTTACCAACCCGCAAACACGATAACCCAATCCGCAAACACGATTTGCGGGTTGCCGAAAAGGATTTACTAACCCGCAAATAGCACTGGCGAACGGCCGTGCCTCCCATGCTGCTCGTTTGCTTTTTACTTTTCAATTCCTAACTCCCCAGACCCATGCACTCCCGCATTCGCACCCTCGCCCAGTACCACGCCGATTACCAACAGTCCGTTGAAGAGCCGGACACCTTCTGGGCCGACGTGGCAGCGCCCTTCACTTGGCGCAAAAAGTGGGACACCGTGCGCGGCGGCGAGTTTTCGCCGGCCGGCGACAGCACCTGGTATGCCGGCGCCCGTCTCAACATCACCGAAAATTGCCTCGACCGCCACCTGGCCCAGCGGGCCAACAAGCTGGCCATCATCTTCGAACCCAACGACCCCAAAACCCGGCACCTGCGCCTCACCTACCGCGAGCTGCACGAGCAGGTGTGCCAGTTTGCCAACGTGCTGAAGAAAAACGGCGTGCGCAAGGGCGACCGCGTGGTGCTCTACCTGCCCATGATTCCGCAGCTGGCCGTGGCCGTGCTGGCCTGCGCCCGCATCGGGGCGGTGCACGGCGTGGTGTTTGCCGGCTTCTCGGCCACGGCCATTGCCGACCGCCTCAACGACGCCGAGGCCACCTTCGTCATCACGGCCGACGGCCTGAACCGCGGTGCCAAGCAAATCCCTGTCAAGAGCGTGGTCGACGAGGCGCTGGCCCAGTGCCCCTCGGTGCGGCGCGTGCTAGTGGTGGAGCACACCGGCTGGCCCATCGAGATGCAGGCTGGGCGCGACGTGTGGTTTCACGACGAGGTGCAGGACGTGGAAAAGACCTGCTCAGCCGAAGAAATGGACGCCGAAGACCCCCTGTTCATCCTCTACACCAGCGGCAGCACCGGCAAGCCCAAGGGCGTGGTGCACACCACCGCCGGCTACATGGTGTGGGCCGACTACACCTTCCGCAACGTGTTTCAGGTGGAAGAAAACGACGTGTACTGGTGCACGGCCGACATCGGCTGGGTAACCGGCCACACCTACGGCCTGTACGGGCCGCTGCTGGCCGGCAGCACCACGCTGCTTTTCGAGGGCGTGCCCACCTTTCCGAGCGCCGGCCGCTTCTGGGAGGTGATTGATAAGCACCACGTCACCATTTTCTACACCGCGCCCACGGCCATCCGCAGCCTCATGGCCACGCCCCTCGACAACGTGTTGGCCTACTCACTCAGCAGCCTGCGCGTGCTTGGCTCGGTAGGCGAGCCCATCAACGAGGAAGCCTGGCACTGGTACCACCAGCACGTGGGCAAGGGCCGCTGCCCCATCGTAGACACCTGGTGGCAGACCGAAACCGGGGGCATTATGATTTCGGCCCTGGCCGGCATCACGCCCAGCGTGCCCGCCCGCGCCGGCCTGCCGCTGCCCGGCGTGCAGCCCGTGCTGCTGAACCAGGACGGAACTGAAATCGAAGGCAACGACCAGGAAGGCTACCTCGCCATCAAGGGCAGCTGGCCGGGCGTTATCCGCACCACCTGGGGCGACCACGAGCGCGCCCAGCAAACCTACTTCCAGCCCTACCCCGGCTACTACTTCACCGGCGACGGCGCCCGGCGCGACGAGCAGGGCCTCTACCGCATCATCGGCCGCGTCGACGACGTGATTAACGTGAGCGGCCACCGCTTCGGCACGGCCGAAATCGAAAACGCCATCAACCAGAGCGAGTACGTGGTTGAAAGCGCCGTGGTGGGCTACCCGCACGACGTGAAGGGCCAGGGCATCTACGCCTACGTCATTTGCCAGCACGGCGTGCCCACCACCGACCTCGAAATCCAAAAGGCCGAGGCCAGCATCGTCGAAGCCGTGGTGGCCGCCATTGGCCGCATCGCCAAGCCCGACAAGGTGCAGTTCGTGTCGGGGCTGCCCAAAACCCGCTCGGGCAAAATCATGCGCCGCATCCTGCGCAAAGTGGCCGAGGGCGAAACCAGCAACCTCGGCGACGTAACCACCCTGCTCGACCCGCTGATTGTGGACGAGATATTGGCGGGCAAGAAGTAGCAGCAGTTTAGTCAGGCATAAGTAATTCGGCATCGGCCCGGTCCGACCGCCCTAGGCGGTCTGACCGGTTGAAGCACCTCCGGTTTTGCGCTGACGACAACCGGTGGGACCGCCTAGGGCGGTCGGACCGGGCGATGACCTGATTACTTCTGCTCGACTACTTAAACGAAGAAAGCCGGCCCACATGGGCCGGCTTTCTTCGTTATAACTGGTTCACCCGGTCGTAATCCCGCTTGTTATACTTCTTGGCTTTTTTGCCAGGCTTACTGCCCGAGGATGCCAGCAAGTACACCAGGCCGGCGGTGATGGCGGCCACGGTGGCCAGCTTGGTTATTAGGCCCTTCTTGTCGTGTTTCCACTCCGAGTTGTAGCCTTTCTCGGCCCAGATGTTGGGCAGCGTGCCGTGCATCAGGTCGTCGATAAGGCCCTCTACCACGTTGATTTTGTCGGCCGCAACTAGCGGCAGCCAGTGCAGGTACTCGTTCTCGCTGTACTTGAAAGCGAAGCGCCGAATCCATCCGCTCAGGCCGGAAGGCGGCACCGAGTTGCCGACCACGGCCGTGTAGTTAGGCCGCTCGATGGAGTGCAGCACCTCGCGGTCGAGCACCTGTTGGGTGGGCCGTATCCAGGAGCGGCCGTCGTGCTCCTCGCCCGTGCGGTGGCGGTTGGGATAGGTGGGGTCGTTTTTGGGGTCGGCGTCGATGCCCCAGCCCGGGATGTGGGCGAAATCTTCTGCGGTCTTTTTCATGGGAAGCGGCGTTACGAATTAGCGGTAGGAGGGAGCAGGACCGGCTTAATCATGTTATCGAGCTTGGCTGAGAACATGTGGTAGCCTTCGGCCACGTCCTCCAGCGGAATGCGGTGCGTAATCAGCAGGCTCGGCTTGAGGATGCCGTTCATCACGTGGTCAATCAGGCGGGGCAGGTGGCGCTTCACCGAAGCCTGGTTGCCCCGGATGGTGAGGCCCTTGTTCATGGCGTTGCCGATGGGCACCAAGTTGTCGGTCGGGCCGTACACGCCCACGATGGACACCACGCCGCCCTTGCGCACCGAGTTGATGGCCCAGTGCACGGCCGTGGCCGAACCGGCCTGCAGCAGCGTCTTGCGCCCGGTGATGGTTTGCAGCGCGTTGCCTTCGGCCTCGGCTCCCACGGCGTCGATGCAGGCGTCCGGCCCAATCCAATCGGTTTGCTTTTTCAGAAACATCACCGGGTCTTCCATGTCGGTCTCGAAGTTGTAGGCTTCGCACTTGGCAAAATTCTTGGCGAACTCCAATCGATAGTCCAAGTTGTCGAGGATGATGACCCGGCCGGCGCCAAACAGCCAGCAGCACCGCGCCGCCATAATGCCCACCGGGCCCGCCCCAAACACCACCACCGTATCGCCGGGCTGAATGCCGGCCATTTCGGCCGCCTGGTAGCCGGTCGGCGTCACGTCGGTGAGCATCACCGCGTCGTCAAGGTCCATGCCCGCCGGAATGATGGTGGGCCCGAAGTTGGCGTACGGCACCCGCACGTACTCGGCCTGGCCGCCGTCGTAGCCGCCAGCGGTATGCGAATACCCGTAAATGGCGCCCACGGCCGTGGCCTCCGAGTTCGATTCGTGGCAGTTGCCGAACATACCCTGCTTGCAGAAAATGCACCGGCCGCAGGCAATGTTGAAGGGCACCATCACCACGTCGCCCACTTTCACCTCGGTCACCTCGGCGCCGACTTCCACGATTTCGCCAATGAATTCGTGCCCGAACGTCATGCCCACGCGGGTATCCGGCACGTTGCCGTTGTAGAGGTGCAAGTCCGAACCGCAGATACAAGTGCGTTTCACCCGCACAATGGCATCCTCAGGATGCTTTATTTCGGGCATGGGTTTCTGCACGGCGCGGACCCTTCGGGGGCCGCGAAAATCCATTGCTAACATAGGGAAGGAGGTTAAAGATGAACGGAACTGTTTCGCCCGATTCGCCGCGGCAACCAACGCTTTCACAAGCCCCAGTGCCCCACCAAGCGATACCAAGGCTTACTCAGTACCATTCTCCGAAGTTGTTTTTTGCCTCCTATTGCGCCGTAAACCGGTATTTATACCAATACCGTTGGTATAAATACGTAAGAGCACAAGCCAATACGGCTCCTTGTTATTCGTGCCGCATTCTGCTCTGTCCCTCACCAGCCTGAGTTAGCCGAATACCTTAATTTTTTCCCCCTTGCGCTTGGTGCGCAAATGCAGGCGGATAATCTGCTGAATGTCTTTATTATCGGTATACTCCTTAATTACTTCGCGGAAATCGGCCAGCTTGCGGGCCGAAAAAGTCTCATCAACATACCCGAAACCTCGGTAGCGCCCATTCTCAACGAGCACAATGCTCTTCTCCAACTCGCTGCGCCCGGGCCCGATGACCACAAACGACTCGTGCTCGTAGCTGATGGAATCGATGGCCTCGTCGACGCGCAGGTTGTAACTCTCGGGCGATTCTTCGCCCACGCAGGCCCCTAGGCAGCGGTGCACCTGGTAGTCGAAGCACGGCCCCGTTGTTTTGTAGAGCCCGCACAGCTTCTGGCACAGGTTGAACTTGGCCACTTTGTGGTACAGAAAGCCCTGCGCCTTGTACTGGTTGCCCAGCGCGATGATGGGAATTTCGGCATTGCGTGCATCGGCCCGGCCGTAAGCCAGCCGCTTATAGCCCTGCTCGTCCGTGCGCAGGTAAATGCCGGCCGGGAACACCGAGCGCCGCTGGGCCCGGTTATAGGCCGGTTTCATGTGCTTAATCAGGTGCGACTCGTACAGCAGCGCCACTAGCTCCGAGCCGGTCAGCTCCCAGGTTATGTCCGCAATTGAGTTTTTGAACTCCAGGCTTTTGCGCGACTTCACATCAATGGCAAAGTGCTGCTGAATGCGCTTGTAGATGTTGATGCTTTTGCCCACATAAATTACCTCGCCCGCCTCGTTGTGAAAGTAGTACACACCCGTGGCCTGCGGGAGGCTGGCCACCACCGAGGCCTGCAACAGCGGCGGCATCAGGGCTTCGCGAATGGCGGTTTGCACGGCGGCCACGCGCTTGGGCGAGGGCTTTTTGGCGCTAGCCGCCTGGCCCGACGGGGCGAGCGCATCGACGCGGGCCAGGGTGTGGCTGGTATCGGTGCCGTGGGGCAAGTCTTCGGTTTCGGAGGTGATTTTGAGCAGCTTGCCGAATAGCAGCGCAGTGGCGTGGGCATCGCCGGCGGCGCGGTGGCGGCCTTCGAGCGGGATGCCAATGTTCTGGCACAACTTGCCCAAACTGTAGCTCGGCTGGCCCGGAATGAGGCTGCGCGAAAGGCGCACGGTACACAGCGTTTTGCGCGAGTAGTTGTAGCCCAGGTCAGCAAACTCCTTCTTCAGAAACGAGTAGTCGAAACGCACGTTGTGGGCCACAAACACGCAGCCTTCGGTCATCTCCACCACTTTGCGGGCAACTTCGTGGAACTTGGGGGCGTCGCTCACCATGTCGTTGGTAATGCCGGTGAGCTGGGTGATAAAAGGCGGAATGGCCCGGCCAGGGTTTAGCAGCGTAGCGTATTCATCAACGATTTTCTCGCCGTCGTGAATGAAAATGGCTATTTCGGTGATGCGGTCCTGGGTAGGCTGCCCGCCGGTGGTTTCAAGGTCGATGATGGCGTACAAGGCGGCGCGGAGATAAGTCGGGAGCTATACTAACAAGGTTAGCCCACCGGAAGGTTGCACAAAAAAAGCGGCCCCTTCCGGAGCCGCCTTTTTAGAGGGGGATGTAGCGGGGCGTATCCGGGGTGGAAAAGCCAACTGCTGCTTTGGCTGGTTAGGCCTGAGCCTTATGCTGGGTAACCCAGTTTTTGGCTTCGAGCACCTTGCTGTGTTGCTTCTCAAGCACCGACTTGGCCTCAGCGGGCAAGTTAGCCGCTTGCATAGCCATTTCGTACGCTTTCAGTGCCACAGAATCGCCGGTTTCGCACTCGCCCAGAATAGCCGAGTCGCTCTGCCCGGTGATGGCCGACTTCAGGTTAATCCAGCCGTGGTGCACGGCAGCGGCCGCGTCGGTCAGCAGGCCTTCTATCGTATTGCCTTCCGTCACGTTCAAGCCGTACTGGCTGGCGTGCTGCGTGAGCTCGGCCGCAAACTGGGCACGCTGCTGCGACAAGCGGCTCAGTTCCGATTTCAGTTGCGGGCTGCTCACGCCTTCAGCAGCTTCCTGGTATCCTTTAGAACCCGTTTTGTTGATTTCAACTAGGTCGTTGTAAGCGCGAGCGGTGGTTTCGTTGGTCGTAGCCATGAGAATAAATAAGAGGGGGTGAAAGAAAAGCTTTGGCCTGTTATACTGCGGGTTGAGTAGAGTAGTTGTCTAAAAAAGCCTAAGCTGGACACTACATTTTCTTAACCATGCGCACGGCCTTGCCAAAAAATCCCAGCTTGGGCACCGCCCGGTGCTGGTGGCTTTCGTCCATGTCTGAAATGTCTCCCAGCAAAAAGCCCCACGGTTCCAGCGACTTATTCGCGTCGAACACCACTTTGAGCACCGCCACCAGCGGAATGCTCAGAATCATGCCGGCCGTGCCCCACAACTCGCCGCCCAAAATCAAGGCGACAATGGCTGCCATGGGGTTGATGCTCACTTTAGAGCCCGTAACCATGGGCGTGATGAAATTGCCCTCTAGAAACTGCACCACCAAAAACACGCCCACTACCGCCGCGGCTCGCGCCGGCGAGCCGGTTTCGACCAACGTTACCAGCGCGGGAATAGCCGCACCCACCATGATGCCGATGTAAGGAATCACCGCCATCACCGAGGCGAAGGCCGCGAAGAAAATGGCGAATTTCACGTTGAGCACCAGCAGCCCGACGGCGTTCAACACGGCTACAATGAGAATAACCGTGAGCAGCCCCGAAATGTAGGCCTGCACCACGCTCTGGATATTGTCCATCGTGGTGAGTACGGCGGTGCGCTTATCGGGCGCTATAAACCGGAACATGAATTGCCGCATGTGGTCGCGGTAGTACAGGAAGCAGAAAATGTAGATGGGCACCAGCGTGAGCACGCTCAGCACGCCGGCCGTGGTGCTGAGCGTAGTGCCCAGGTAGCCTCCAGCCGATTTTTTGAATGACTTCATCGAGCTGTCAATGAGCTCCTCCTTGCTCATCACCTCAAGGCCGAAGCGCTGGTGCGCCCACTGCTGGCCCTGGTCGAAGAGTACCAGCAGCTTTTGCTGCAACAGCGGAAGCTCGGTGCGCAGCTCCAGCAGTTGGGTGCCAAACAGCACGATGAGTACGCTAATGGCCAGCACCATTACCAGCAGCGCCGCGATAATTGCCAGCACCGGCGGCCAGCCCCATTTTTCCAGGCGCAATACGATGGGCAGCAACAGCACTGCAAGCAGGGCCGCGAAAAACAGGGGCAGCAGTATGCCGTCCAGCTTGTGCAGCACAAACACCAGCAGCGAGGCACCAAGCAGCAGAAAAGTGTAGTGAACGACGGGTAGTTGCTTGACCTCGGCTGGCGCGGTGTGGGGCACGGCGGAGGTGGCCCGTGTGCCAGTCCGGGCAATTAAATGTGGGAACATGAAGCAGGAGTAAGGGAGTGAGGCAATTACTAGTAGGGCGACCCAGGCCGAAATTGGCTGCGAAGCGGGCGTGAACCTGCAGCCCGGTGGCGGTGTTGCGAACTAACGAAATTAGTGTGCGATGCTAAACAAGCTGGCAATAAAGCTTGCCCTCGCGCTTATTTCTCCGTTATTTTACCCCAAAACTGGAATACAGTTGCCCGATGAACGACGAATTACTGACCGACGACCTCCAAACCCCCGCCAAAGCCCCCGACCACGGGTATAACGAAGACAGCATCCGCTCGCTCGACTGGCGCGAGCACATCCGCCTGCGGCCCGGTATGTACATTGGCAAGCTCGGCGATGGCTCGGCTTACGACGACGGCATTTACGTGCTGGTGAAGGAGGTCGTCGACAACTGCATCGACGAGCACGTGATGGGCCACGGCCGCACCATTGACATCAAAATTTCCGACGCCAAGGTGCAGGTGCGCGACTACGGCCGCGGCATTCCGCTGGGCAAGGTGGTCGACGTGGTGAGCAAAATCAACACCGGCGGTAAGTACGACAGCAAGGTGTTCCAGAAGTCGGTGGGTTTGAACGGCGTGGGCACCAAGGCCGTGAATGCCCTCAGCGGCTACTTCCTGGTGCAGAGCGTACGTGAAGGCATTCTAAAGGCGGCCGAGTTTGCTCAAGGCAAGCTCACCAGCGACGCCAAGCCCAGCAAAACTAGCCAGCGCAACGGCACGCTGGTCGTATTCCAGCCCGACGACACCATTTTCAAGAACTACCGCTTCATCCCGGAGTATCTCGAAAATCAAGTCTGGAACTACGTTTACCTGAACGCCGGCCTCACCATCAATTTCAACGGCCAGAAGTATTACTCCGAAAACGGCCTGCTCGACCTGCTCGCCCGCAAGGCCGACGTTGAGCACCTGCGCTACCCCATTATCCATCTCAAAGCCCCGGATATTGAGATGGCCATGACGCACGGCAACGACTACGGTGAGGAATACTACTCGTTCGTGAACGGCCAGTACACTACGCAGGGCGGCACGCACTTGGCGGCTTTTCGCGAAGCCGTGGTGAAAGCCGTGCGCGAATTCTACAAGAAGGATTACGATGCGGCCGACATCCGGGCCAGCATCATCGCCGCCATTTCGGTGCGGGTGCAGGAGCCGGTGTTTGAAAGCCAGACCAAGACGAAGCTGGGCTCGGTGAATATGGGCGAAGACGGACCCACGGTGCGCGGTTTCATCCTCGACTTCGTGAAGGAGCACCTCGACAATTACTTGCACAAGAACCAGCTGGTGGCCGAGCAACTGCGCAAGCGCATCGAGCAGAGCGAGCGCGAGCGCAAAGACATGGCCGGCGTAAAAAAGCTCGCCAACCAGCGCGCTAAAAAAGCCAACTTGCACAACCGCAAGCTGCGCGACTGCCGCTTCCACCTGGGCGAAAATGCCAAGGACGGCGCCGAAAAAGAAGCCCTCACCACCCTGTTCATCACGGAAGGCGACTCCGCTTCGGGCAGCATCACCAAGAGCCGTAATGTGGAGCTGGAAGCGGTGTTTAGCCTGCGAGGCAAGCCGCTGAACTGCTTCGGGCTGAAGAAGAAAATTGTGTACGAGAACGAAGAGCTGAACCTGTTGCAGCACGCCCTCAACATCGAAGAAGGCATTGAGCACCTGCGCTACAACCGCGTGGTAATTGCCACCGATGCCGACGTCGACGGCATGCACATTCGCCTGCTGCTGCTCACGTTCTTCCTGCAGTTCTTCCCCGACCTCGTCCGCAACGGGCACGTGTTCATTCTCGAAACACCGCTCTTTCGGGTGCGCAACAAGAAAGAAACCATCTACTGCTACAACGAGCAGGAAAAGCAAAACGCCATGCGCAAGCTGGGCAAAAACCCCGAAATCACCCGTTTTAAGGGCCTCGGTGAGATTTCGCCCGACGAGTTTGGCAAGTTCATCGGCGAAAATATCAAGCTCGAGCCCGTGATTCTGCAGTCGGACCGCAGCATTCAGCAGGTGCTCACGTACTACATGGGCAAGAACACGCCTGCCCGCCAGGAGTTTATCATCGAAAACCTGCGTCTGGAGAAAGATCTCATCACTTCGGATGTGCTCCCCGCCGCCGAGGTGCCGGTCGAAGACCTGGCGTAGTCATTCAAAAAATCGACTTGGCCGGATGCCCATGAGTAGTAGCTTATTCCGCAATGCTCAAGCTCAACCCTAAACGCGTTAGAGTGATGGGTAAAATAAGTATAAAAGTTTGCAGTAGTAAAAAACCTGTGTACTTTTGCATTGTCGGCTAGGGGTAGACTAGTCGACATATTCCACGGAAAAGCTCGCGCCTTTGGCGCGGGCTTTTTTGTTGGATAATATTCCCAGAATGCTGGTTCGGATATTCGGAAAATTGCCGGTGTTGGCTAGTTTATTTAGCTTGGATTTGGGTGAAAAATTAGCGAAATTTGGGCCTATGACCCAGTTAATTCAATTTGGTGTAGTTGCTACGCTTTCAGCAACGCGCTAATATAATTGGGAACTTTCTCCATCACTGACGGTTTAGGTTACTTGCGCTCCGCGCTGATTCCGGTACTTTTGGTGGCACTTCGCCGTCTTCATTCGCTTCTTTTACGTGGCTACTACTGATACTCCTGCTTCCGACGCTCCCGACCAACACTTTCTGCAGCCCGGCGATTCGGTAGACTTTGACCTTGGGGCGTTTTCGCCGGCAGCCAACGCCGACGCAGCCGAACCAATCGACGCGCTCACCGAGCCTGTAGAGGGCGATGAAAACGCGGAGAAACAAATGGACGAGGCCGACGAGGCCCCGCTCGCAGCCGACCTGTTCGGGAAGTTGCCGGTAGCCCCCGTTGCCGAGCCCATTCCGGCCACAGAGCTGACCGAGGAAGAACCCAAATTTGCCCCCGGTGAAACCATCCACGACGTGGCCACGGTGCGGGGCATGTACCAGAACTGGTTTCTGGACTACGCCAGCTACGTGATTCTGGAACGCGCCGTGCCGGCCATTGAGGATGGCCTGAAGCCCGTGCAGCGCCGCATTCTGCACGCCATGAAGGAGATGGATGACGGCCGCTTCAACAAGGTCGCCAACGTCATCGGCCAAACCATGCAGTACCACCCCCACGGCGACGCCAGCATCGGCGATGCCATGGTGAACCTGGGCCAGAAGGACCTGCTCATCGAGACCCAGGGCAACTGGGGCGACGTGCGCACCGGCGACGGCGCGGCCGCGGCCCGCTACATCGAAGCGCGCTTAAGCAAGTTTGCGCTCGACGTGGTGTTTAACCCCGACACCACCGAGTGGCAGCTTAGCTACGACGGCCGCAAGCGCGAGCCCACCACGCTGCCCGTGAAGTTCCCGCTGCTGCTCGCCCAGGGCGTGGAGGGCATTGCCGTGGGCCTGAGCACCAAGATTATGCCCCACAACTTCCGCGAACTGTGCAAGGCCAGCATCGACGTGCTGCGGGGCCGCGAGGTGCAGCTGTTTCCGGACTTTTCGACTGGTGGCTTGTGCGACGTGACCAACTACAACTCGGGCATGCGCGGTTCGCGAATTCGCTTACGCGCCACCATCGAGAAGGTGGACAAGACCCTGCTCATCATCCGCGACATTCCCTACGGCTCCACCACCACGGCGCTAATGGAGAGCATCGTGAAGGCCAGCGAGGCCAATAAAATCAAGATTAAGAAGGTGGTCGACAACACGGCCGCCAACGTCGAGATACAGGTGCAGCTGCCCACCGGCGTGAGCCCCGACCTCACGATGGATGCGCTCTACGCCTTCACCGACTGCGAAATCAGCCTCTCGCCCAACACCTGCGTCATCATCGACGACAAGCCGCGCTTTGTGGGCGTGGAAGATGTGCTGCGCCAAAGCACCAAAGCCACGGTGCGCCTGCTGGAGCGCGAGCTCGAAATCCGGCAGGAGGAACTCTGGGAGAAGTGGCACAACGCCTCGCTGGAAAAGATTTTCATCGAGAACCGCATTTACCGCAAAATAGAGGAGTGCGAAACCTGGGCCGAAATTCTTGAGACCATTGACAAAGGCCTGCGCAAGTTTGTGCGCATCGACGGGGAGAAATCCAAGGCCGACGACCAGCGCATTGTGCTGCGCCGCCCGCTGACGGAAGATGACCTCACGCGCCTGACCGAAATCCGCATCAAGCGCATTTCGAAGTTCGACGCCTTTAAGGCCGACGAGTACTTGCTGCGCCTCACCGAGGAGCTGGCCGAGGTAGCCGACCACCTGGCCAACCTCACGCGCTACGCCATTGCCTACTTCGAAGGCCTGCTGAAAAAATACGGCACCGGCCGTGAGCGCAAAACCCAGCTTCGCACCTTCGACGTAGTGACGGCCCAGAAAGTGGCCATCGCCAACCAGAAGCTGTATGTGAACCGGGCCGATGGTTTCGTGGGCTTTGGCCTGAAAAAAGACGAATTCGTGTGCGACTGCTCGGACCTCGACGACATCATCGCCATCAAGCGCGACGGCACGTTCATGGTAACGAAAATTGCGGAAAAGACCTTCGTAGGCAAGGATATTCTGCACGTGGGCGTGTACAACAAGAACGACGACCGGCTGGTGTACAACATGGTGTACATCGATGGGGCTTCGGGTATTTCGTTTGCCAAGCGCTTTCTGGTATCCGGCATCACTCGCGATAAAACCTACGACCTCACCAAGGGCACGAAAGGCAGCAAGTCGTTATATCTCACGGCCAACCCCAACTCGGAGTCGGAGATTGTGAGCATCCAGCTTTCCGACAAAGCGCCGGCGCGGGTGAAGCAGTTCGACTTTGACTTTGCCGACCTCGCCATTAAGGGCAAAGGCTCGATGGGCAACATCGTAACCAAGCAACCGATTAAGAAAATCACCCAGAAGTCGTTGGGCGACTCGACGCTGGGCGGGCGCGAGGTGTTTTTCGACAGCGTGGTGGGCAAGCTCAACCACACGGGCCACGGCCGCTACCTGGGCACTTTCGATACCGACAATACGGTGCTGGTGGTGTACAAGGACGGCAGCTACGAGTTGAAAGCCGCCGACCCGGGGCTGCACTTCGACGTGCCCAACATTGTGCTGCTACGCAAGCTGGAGGCCGATACGGTTATCAGCACGGTGTACGTGGAAGGCGAAACGAAAACGCACTACGTGAAGCGGTTCAAGATTGAAACCAGCACTCTCGACAAGCGCTTCCTGTTTATCTCCGAAGCCAAAGGCTCGAAAATGCTGGCAGTAACCGCCAACCCCGAGCCGTTGGTGGAGGTGAAGTTTCAGAAGGACAAAAAGGCCGAAAAGGAAGCCGAAAAAATAGCCCTGCACGAGTTCATTGACGTGAAAGGCTGGAAGGCCATGGGCAACAAGCTCAACTATTTCCGCATCAACAGTCTCGACTTGCTTACCGACGAGGGCCCCGAGCCCCAGCGCCGGGAGGTGAAGAAGCGTGTGGCCCAGGCTCCTGCCAAGCCAGGAGAGGAAGCGGCTCAGGCTGCCGAAACGCAGGGGCCAGTCGACATAACGGCTGAGGACGTGGCCCGCTCGCTGGAGTTACTTAAGCGGCCCAAAGCCCAGTTGGGTTTGTTCTAGGTCCGGCAAGCGCAGTTCCCCGCTTCCGCTCTCCCGCATTGTAAGCACCAGTTTTTGGCCTGGTGATGCCACGAGCGAAGGAGAGGAGGCGGGGGCTTTTGCTTCCCGCACCGTATAGCCTCCGAACTTGGCTCATGCTTCCGTCGTTTGCGCCGCTGCTACTTTATTTGCTGCTATGCTTGTGTTTGCTCGGTTTAGGTATGCTGGTGCCTCGCGGTTATCCGTCGGAATGCTGGGCACTGCCATAGCCTTGCTTGTTGGCGTAGCACCGCCCGCAACCGCACAGCCATGGTCGCGGACTGTTGCCAAATCAACGCGGGCAAAAGCTGCAATACCCTTGGTGCCAGACCCGCCCGCCGACCCACCGGCCGTGCGAACCAAGCTGTTTCAGGCAGCAGCTTTGGTCAACACATTCAAGGAGTCGGAGGCCCTGGGCGTATACCAGGAAGTGTTGAAAATCAACTCGCAACACTACCTAGCCCTGTGGCAGGCGGCCGTGCTCAGCGTGAAAATAGGGGCCCGATACTCCGACGAGACCCGTAAATCGGCCTACTTCGACGCCGCTCGCCAATACGCCGACCGGGCGCTCGCTTTGCGGCCTGAGGGCGGCGAGAGCAACTACGCCGTAGCGCTGGCCCTATTCAGCCAGGCTACGCTCTACAATGCTGGCGCGCGCCTCGAAGCCTTCCGCGACCTGCGCTCGCATGTGTACCTGGCCACCCAGCACCGCCCCGATTTGGCCGAAGCTTGGCAGCTGCGCGGCCGTTGGCAATACCGCGTGTCGCATTACAATGTGCTGGAGCGGCTCTACAGCAAGCTGGTGCTGGGTGGAGTGCCCAGTGGGGGCGACAGCCGTGAAGCCATGGAAGACCTTGAAAAAGCGCTAGTTCTGGCCCCGCAGAGCCTGCCTCTGTACTACGACCTCGCTCGCATGTACAAGTACCAGGGCCGCCGCCGCCGGGCCATTGCGACGCTTGAGGCCGCGCAGAAAATCCCCCCCATTACCAGCGAAGACCTGGTGATACTACGCTCCTGCAGCATGCTGCTACCGCCGCTGTTGCGAGCCGATGCCCGCCGCCAGCGACAACGCGTGCGAATGGGCCAAAAAGTAAAGGCGCCACTACAGGAATTGCCCGTCAGCAGCCCAACAACGCTTATGCCGGTACCCGCGGATACGGCCACCAAAAAGCCCTGACTGGGCGCACAAAGTTTGCGCGTTCAGTCAGGGTTTTCGCTTAAGCTTGCCAGCGTTTTAGTGCTTCGTTACGCGACGGCTGGTTTGCCGGCCGGCTTGGATTACGACCAGCGTATAATTGCCAGGCGCCAACGTAGCAGGCACCGGGAAGTGCAGCGCTCCATTTTGTGGTTGTACCGTTGTTGTATACACCCGCCGTCCCAGCGCATCGGCCAGGTATACGGTGGCAGGAGTACGGGCAGCCGTAGGCGCCAGGTCCAAGTTCAGCTCGTTGGTGAAGGGATTGGGGTAAGCTGAGGTGAACAGGTCAGCCGCATTTGGCTTTGTTGCCAACGCCGACGTGGCGAGCACATTCGATGTGAATAGGCCCCGGCCGTAGGTAGCGGCCGCTACCGTTTGGTCACCTGAACGGTAGCGCAACATGTAAACGCTGGTATTGAGCAAGCCGTTGTTGGCAGGCATCCAGGCAGTAGCCGAACCGCTGAGCGATTCAGTCGAATACACGCCCATTTCGGTGGCTAGCATGGCCCGGGCAGGGTTGCGTGGGTCAAAAAGGGCCCACCGTACCGGCATGTCGGGCAGCCCACCTTCTACACTGGTCCAGGTAGGGGTAGCGGCATCGGCATCTTGGGTTTCGTACACGCTCACAATACCGTAGTTCGAATACGTCACCAGCAGGTGCTTTTCGTTGGTGGGGTCGATGGCAACACACGATACGGACGAGCCGGCCGTGCCAGTGCGCAGCGTGCGCACTACCGGCGTCGTGGTATGGGCGCTATCCACCACCAACACTTTGCCGGCATTGGTACCCACGTAGATGCGCTTGCGGATAAACGGCGACACCTTAACGTGGGTAACCCGGCCCGCGCCAGCTCCCAGGCTGGGGGTAATCGTTGTCGGCGTACTAACCGTAACATCACCGGCATTGGTCCACGCCAGGTACGTATCGGTGTTGTAGCAGGCATACAGTATGTTGGCCTGGCTGTCGTATTCCCAGGGATTAATAAACGAGCCGGCCGTTGCGCTGATGTTAAAGTTAGCGAAGCTATTGCCGCCGTTGGTGGAGCGCCGGTATTGGTTGTACACGTAACTGGTGAACTGCACGGCAGGATTGTCCTGGTCGATGGCGCAAAAGGCGCCATCGCCTCCCGTGACTTCCGTGGTTGCATTCATGCCCGCAACGGTGAATTGGTGGGTGCCGTTATCCTGGGCTCCCGCCAAAAAGTAATTAAAATTCGTCGGGTGCATTGCCACAGCATAATACTGGGTAATGTTGAAGTTGGTATTACGCTGGCTGAATTGCGGCTGTGGTCCGTTGCTGATGGATGCGTCGGCCGAGTAGGCTACGCCGCCATCACTACCAAAGAAAGCTTTGTTGGCGGGCGCCACAGTGGTAGGTACAAAGGCGATGGCGTGCTGGTCGGCGTGTACATAATAGACCGACGTACGGGTAGTGTTCCACGCAGTTTCCTGGTCCCAAACAATGCTGTCGGCCTTGGCTTTGCCCCCGTTGTTGGTAAACCACAGGTCGATGCCGCCCACATACAAAGCATTGGCATCGGCTGGCGATACCGCCGCCGCCAAGTCATACCAGGATTGGCCCCGCGTAAAATCAAAGCTCGGATTGGCTGCAGTGGCACCGGGACGGGCCATCGTGACCCACGTATTTCCCTTGTCCATCGAGCGGTATATATTCAAAAAAGGAGTTCCTGACGCCGACGACTGAAACAACGCATACACGCGGTTCGCATCGGAAGGAGCACAAGCCACCTCGATGCGGTTGTACCCGGTTGTAGGCAGGCCCGAGCCAGGCAACGTGTTCAGCTTGGTCCAGGAACCAGCATCTCCGGTCGCCGAGCGGTAAATGCCGTCGGTGGAGAAGATACCCAGTGCGGCAAACAGCGTATTGTCGGCAGCAATTTCAATGTCAGCGACACGTGGCGTTGCTGTGGCAGGCGAAACGGTAGTAGCAAGCACAAGCGTCCAGGTGGTGCCGCCGTTCTGGCTGCGCCACAAACCACTTCGGGTTGCCGCATATACATCGCCCGAAACCGGATGCACCAGTACTTTTTGTACGTAGTAGAAGTTGGAACTATTCGTGCTGGCCAACTGGGTCCAGGTGGCGCCACCATCCGTCGATTTCCAGATACCGGCCCCCTGAATAGCACCTCCGTTGTTGTATCCCTCGCCGGTGCCACAGTACATGGCCGGTGGGAGCGAGGCAGGGCCCGCGGCAATGGTGGTAACGGCCAGGTTCGACAAGAAAGAATTGACGTTACTCCACCGAATACTGCTGGTGGTGGCATTGGTGGCCTTCCACAGGCCACCGCCGGCCGCGCCCGCCCAGATGGTATTGCCACTGGCATCGCTGGGGTCAACCAACAAGCCCAGCACCCGCCCAGCTACGCTCGAAGGGCCGCGCTCCGTCCAAGTGGCATTCGAAAGAGCACCCGCCGTGGGACGTTGGCCGGCCATTTTGGCCAGCATGTCCTCGTTGTACTGCGCGGCGGCTAGCAGCCGTTGCCGGGGTACCAGGCCAGTCGCGGGGTCGCGGGTGAGCTCCATTTCCTGCTCCAGCGCCAGGTCGGGCCGGTCGTTGAAAACCCGGTCTCCGTCGTCTCCTTCTTCTTCGTTTTCATTCGCCAACTCGAGGAACATAGCGCTTTTGCTGAGTTTAGTCGACTGGCCCAGGTAAAAACTGCCCGAATAGAATAAGCCAATCAAGCCCACGGCCAACCCTTGGCGTAACAGGTTAGAAGAGAAAGAATGCTTCATGTAACGTGGTTATGTAGCGGAAAAATGGTTCTTGCAAAGTTACCAAAGTAAAAGGCGTTGAGAATAGTTTCTGACAAATGAAATTGCGTTTCGCTAGGCATTTTATTAACAGAACCCCTGAATTAAGTGGCTATTCGTAATTGTGCAGGTATTATTCGATTGAGCGTGACATGCTGAATCTTTACGGGGCTGAAGTGTGTGCGTCGGCGCTACAACCATTCGCTGCTGCTACTTTTGAAAAGTTTTAGAGCAGGCCTCCTATGTTTTCCACTCGCCGTTTCTTCCTGTTTTTGGGCTTGCTGGCTGGCTGCCAGTCAGCACCCGCCGAACGGGCCGATACGCTCATTGACTTGGCGACGGTACAAAGCGGCCCCCGCGTGCAGGCCGATGAATTGAACGGCGCTATCCAACTCGAACCACGCAATACTGCGCTATTGGCCCGCCGCGCCAGTCTGCGCCTGGCCGCTGGGCAGCCCCGGGCCGCCCTGGCCGATGTTGCCAGCGCCTTGGCTATCGATGATGCCGATGGCAAGCTGTATTTCCTGCAAGCCCGGGCTTTCCGCGCCTTAGGCCAACTCAACGAAGCGTTAAGTGCTGCCCGCCAAGCCGCTGAGCATGGTTTCCGCGGCCCCGAGTTGCCGCTCCTAGTAGGCGAAACCCACCTCGCCGCCCGCAACTACCCCGCGGCTCTCGACAACCTCGACCGCACCTTGCGCCTTGACCCCGACCAGCCCGCTGCGCTCTTCTACAAAGGCCTGGCCTACGCTGCGTCCAACGATACCAGTACCGCCGTGCAATACTTGCAGGATGCCCTGGCCCGCGACCCCCGGGAGCCCGAAATCCTGCACCAGTTGGCCTTTTTGCTGAATGCCTGGCACATCCCAATGGAGGCTGCCCGCTACGCCGCGCTGGGCATGAAGCTCGATACTGCTTCCGGCCAATTGCGCTACGACTATGGCCGCCAGCTGGAGCTGCAGGGGCGCCCCGACAGCGCCCTCTGGTACTACCGCCGCGCCCTGGCCCTGGACACGAGCGTGTACCGGGCCGATTATCGTTTGGGTTTGGCAGCGGCCAAAAACCGTCAGCCGGCCGCGGTCATCGCCCACATGGCGCGAGCCCTCCGTCGCAACCCGCGCCTGCCCCAGGCCCGCGCCCTGCTGGCCGAAGCCCTCGAAACGCAAAACCGCCTCCCCGAAGCCTTGGCTCAGTACCGCTTGCTGGTTGCCGAAAACCCCGGCAATGCTCATTGGACCTTCAAGGCGTGGAAAGTGGGGGATGCCACCTTGCCCGACAGCCTGCGCCGTGGTTCGCGGCCAAAGTCGCGCCTGTCAGCTCGCCCAACTGGTTTCGAGCCACTGGCTCCGGTGAGCGCGTTAAAGCCCGTGCCAGGCCAGTAGCTGCGCCCTGATGGGTCAGCTTTCGAGGATGCCTGGCAATTGTTGGGGTCAATAAAAAGAAGCTCTCTCCCGGCGCACGTGCTAACTTGCGCCCTGCCTGCCCCAAGCGGGGCCTTTTTACCTAGTATTATGCTCAACATCACTCTCCCCGACGGTTCCGGTCGCCAGTTGCCCCAAGGCGCAACCGGCTACGACGTCGCCGCCAGCATCTCCGAAGGCCTCGCCCGCAACGCCCTCGCCGTAACAGTGAATGGGGACGTGCGCGACTTGCACCGCCCCTTGCCCGACAACGCCACCGTCAGCATCCTTACTTGGAATGACACCGCTGGCAAATCGACTTACTGGCACTCGTCGGCCCACCTCATGGCCGAGGCGCTCGAAGCGCTGTACCCCGGCGTGAAGCTGGCTATTGGCCCAGCCATCGAAAACGGCTTCTACTACGATGTCGACCTCGGCGAGGGCCGCAGCATCAGCAGCGAAGACTTCCCCGAAATCGAGAAGAAGATGCTGGAGCTGGCCAAAAACAAGAGCCGCTACGAGCGCAAGGAAGTTTCGAAAGCAGACGCCATTGCCTACTTCACCGACAAGCAGGACCCTTATAAGCTAGAGCTGCTCGAAAACCTGGAGGACGGTAGCATCACCTTTTACACGCAAGGCGGTTTCACCGACCTCTGCCGCGGCCCGCACATACCCGACACCGGGACCATCAAAGCGGCCAAGCTGATGAACGTGGGCGGCGTGTTCTGGCGCGGCGATGCCAACCGCCAGCAGCTGACCCGGGTGTACGGCATCACTTTCCCCAAAGCCAAGGACCTCACCGAGTACCTCGAGCGCCTCGAAGAAGCCAAGCGCCGCGACCACCGCAAGCTTGGCAAAGAGTTGAAGCTTTTCGCTTTCTCGGAGAAAGTAGGAGCGGGGCTGCCGCTGTGGCTGCCCAAAGGCACCGCCCTGCGCGAGCGCCTCGAGCAATTTCTGCGCAAAGCCCAGGTAAAGGCCGGCTACTTACCCGTTGTCACGCCTCACATCGGAGCCAAAGAGCTGTACGTAACCAGCGGCCACTACGAAAAGTATGGGGCCGACTCGTTCCAGCCCATCAAAACGCCCAATCCCGGCGAGGAATTCTTCCTCAAGCCGATGAACTGCCCGCACCACTGCGAAATCTATAAAACCGAGCCCCGCAGCTACCGCGACTTGCCCGTGCGCCTCGCCGAATTCGGCACCGTGTACCGCTACGAGCAGTCGGGCGAGCTGCACGGCCTCACCCGCGTGCGCGGCTTCACGCAGGACGATGCCCACCTGTTTTGCCGCCCCGACCAGGTGAAGGACGAGTTTATGAAGGTGATTGATATCGTGCTCTACGTGCTCAAGGCGCTTGATTTCACCGATTTCACCGCCCAGATTTCGCTGCGCGACCCCGAGAACAAAACCAAGTACATCGGAACCGACGAAAACTGGGCGTTGGCCGAAAGCGCCATCATCGAAGCCGCCGCCGAAAAAGGCCTCATCACCACCACCGAATTGGGCGAAGCGGCTTTCTACGGCCCCAAGCTCGACTTCATGGTGCGCGACGCCATTGGCCGCCGCTGGCAGCTGGGCACCATTCAGGTCGACTACAACCTGCCCGAGCGGTTCGACCTCGAATACACCGCCGCCGACAACTCCAAGCAGCGCCCCGTGATGATTCACCGCGCCCCATTTGGCTCACTCGAACGCTTCGTAGCAGTGCTCATCGAGCATTGCGGCGGCAATTTCCCGCTCTGGCTCACGCCCGAGCAGTTCATCGTGCTGCCCATTTCCGATAAGTACAGCGACTACGCCTACGAAGTGAAAGCCCAACTGGAGCAGCACGACCTGCGCGGCACCGTTGATGGCCGCGACGAGCGCATCGGCCGCAAAATCCGCGATGCCGAAATGGGCAAGATTCCTTACCTGCTGGTAGTGGGGGAGAAGGAGGCCCAGGATAACATCATTTCCGTGCGCAAGCATGGCGAAGGTGACCTTGGCTCCATGCCGCTCGACGCCTTCGTGAAGAGTGTGCAGAGCCAGATGATAGCCGCGATGTAGCGTTGGCAGGCCAAGGCGTTCATAATTGACCCGTCATGCTGAACGCAACGAAGCATCTTTACCGCAGCAGTAATTAAATTTACTAAGGCTGTAGAGATGCTTCACTGCATTCAGCATGACGTTCTTACTTAACAGGATAGGCTCAATTTTGAACGTCTGGCAAATTCCTTCTGTGCTTGGCTTGTCTTTCCAATTTTAAATAACGATATTTGCCCCCTGATTGCCAGGCCTTAATCGGCCTAAACCGCCCAGAATCTCATTCCCCGCCACTTTTTTAGCAGGAGGACCAAACCATAGCAGCCCCGAACCGTCGGTACGTGCCCCGCCAGCAGGTGGAAGAGCCGTTCAAAATCAACCAGAAAATTACGGCCCGCGAAGTGCGCCTCGTTGGCGACAACGTGGAGCAAGGCGTCTACCCGACTGACCAAGCCCGTAAAATGGCCCAGGACCAAAATCTCGACCTCGTCGAGATTTCGCCCACGGCCACTCCTCCCGTTTGCCGCGTCATCGACTACTCGAAATTCAAGTACGAGCAGAAGAAGAAGACCCGCGAACTGAAGGCCAAGCAAACCAAGGTCGTCCTGAAGGAAATTCGTTTCGGTCCCAACACCGACGAGCACGACTTCGACTTCAAGGTGAAACATGCCCAGGAGTTTCTGCGCGAAGGCGCGAAAATCAAGAGCTATGTCCACTTCGTCGGCCGCAGCATCGTCTTCAAGGAGCGCGGCGAAATCCTGCTGCTCAAATTTGCCCAGGCCCTCGAGGACTTGGCCAAAGTAGAGCAGTTGCCCAAGCTCGAAGGCAAGCGCATGTTCCTCTACCTCGCTCCTAAGGCGGCGGTAGTTGCCAAAGCCGCTGCTAAGGCTGCTGCTCCTGCTGCTGGCGACGCAAAACCCGAGAAGAAAGCCAAGCCGGCCGACAATCCTGCTCCGGCCTCCTCCGAAGCTGCCCCGGCCCCAGCCGACGCTGCCGAATAGCATTACCCGGTTGAAGATGGCTTGCCGACCCTTGGTGGGCGAGCAATCAACAATCAACAACCAACCCTCCAACAACCACTACGATGCCGAAAGTAAAGACGAAATCCGGTGCCAAGAAGCGCTTTGCGCTCACCGGAACGGGCAAGGTGAAGCGGAAGCACGCCTTCAAATCGCACATTCTGACCAAGAAGACGACCAAGCAGAAGCGCGGCCTGACCCACACCGGTCTGGTAAGCAGCGCCGACATGAATCGGGTGCGTCAGATGCTCAACATCTGAGTCAATTAACAAGCAATTTTCACCAGGCTTCCGGCTCTAAGACTTAACCCGTCGCCGGCTGCCAAAAACTCTCTAGGTTATGCCAAGAAGTGTCAACCACGTGGCCTCGCGCCACCGCCGTAAGAAAATCATGCGTTTGGCGAAGGGCTACTATGGCCGTCGCAAAAACGTGTGGACCGTAGCCAAGAATGCCGTTGAAAAAGGCCTTCTCTACGCTTACCGCGACCGTAAAGTAAAGAAGCGCGAGTTCCGCGCCCTGTGGATTCAGCGTATCAACGCCGGTGCGCGTGAGCACGGTCTGTCGTACTCGCAGCTGATGGGCGGTCTGAAAAAGGCTGGCATCGAGCTCAATCGCAAAGTGCTAGCGGACTTGGCCCTGAACCACCCGGATGCCTTCAAAGGCATCGTGGAGAAGGTGAAATAACTGCCCCTGTGCGCTATTGACCAAGAAGACGCTGGCTCCTTTGTGGGTCCAGCGTCTTCTTGTTTCGGGCATTCCCACTTCGCGCCGCATGGCTGGGTGGAGTGTTACACGGCCGCCTTCGGAAGGCCGGAAACGAAAAAACCGCTCCAGCGCAATGCTGAAACGGTTTTCGACGTAGCGGGAGGCGGGCTCGAACCGCCGACCTCAGGGTTATGAATCCTGTGCTCTAACCAGCTGAGCTACCCCGCCGGGTTTTGTGGGTGCAAAGGTACAATGACGAAAACCCGTTGTGCAAGCCCATAAGCCAAAAAACACTGTTTTTATGTTGCGCCCCGTTGGTTTCAGTCCAAGGGGGGCGCCGAATTTTCGACTTCCTCCAATGGCTTTATCTGATACTCAAACGAAAGCGCGCTTCGTAGCGGAATTCCCCGTCAATGCTTCGCCCAAAATTCTTTTTCCTTACCTGGCTACGGCTTCCGGCCTCACCCAGTGGTTTTGCGACGATGTGCGCTACGTGGAGGGCCAGCGCCTCAACTTTATTTGGGACCACGAAAACCATTACGCCGAAATTTCGGGCCAGCGCCTGAACCGCGCCGTGCGCTTCGTGTTTCTCGATGACCACCGCCAGTCGCTGCCCGATGCCAATTACCTGGAGTTTTCCCTAGATTCCTCACAGGTAACCGACGAGGTTTACTTACGGGTAATTGATTACTCGGCTGCGCTCGACCCGGCCGAGCAGCAGGAAATGTGGGAAGGCCTCGTGGCCAAGTTGCGCGAGCAGGTAGGGGGCTAACTTTGCCGCACTGCCAGCCCCGAGTACCCCGTTGGCCCGGCCGGCGGGGTACTTTTTTTTGGCCCGGTGCGTTGGCACTGCGCGGTTGCTGACCCACCTTAGGTTTTGATTATGCTCAAAAAGCTCGATAAGCTCATTCTAAAGGCCTTTGCTGGGCCCTTCCTGCTCACCTTCGCGGTGGTGCAGTTCATCCTGCTTACCCACACGCTACTCAAGTACCTTGACGACATCATCGGTAAGGATTTGGGCACTGCCGTGTTGTTGAAGCTGCTTTTTTATTTCAGTGTGCTCATCGTGCCGGTTTCGCTGCCGCTGGCGGTGCTGCTTTCCTCGCTGATGACGTACGGCAACCTGGGCGAGCACCACGAGCTCACGGCAATTAAAGCATCGGGTATTGCGCTCACGCGCATTTTGCGGCCAGTATTGCTGCTTACCATTGGGCTGGCGGTGGGTGCGTTCTGGTTCAATGAGAACATTGTGCCGAAGGCGAACCTGAATGCCTACAGTTTGCTCTGGGATGTACGCCAACAAAAACTGGCCCTTGATATCCGCGAAGGCGTGTTTTACAGTGGCATCCCTGGGTACACCATCAAAGTAGACAAGAAGACTGGGGAGAACGGCGACCACCTGCACGGAGTGATGATTTACGACCACACCCAGAAGTCGGGCAATTCCACTGTGATGCTGGCAGACTCGGGGCAGATGTCCACTACACAAGGCGGCAGTGCGTTGGCATTAAAGCTGTTCCACGGGCATAGCTATGTAGAGCAACCCGACGCTTCGGACCGGGCCGGGGCCAGCTTTGTTCGTCAGGGCTTCGACAAAAGCGTCGTAACCTTTTCGCTGGCTTCATTTGGATTGGGCCATACCGATAAGGAATTGTTCAAAACCAACCGTATGATGCTTAACATAAAGCAACTGCATGAGGGAACGGATTCTGTGCAGCGTAAGCTTCATCAAGAAGAGCAGCAGATTCCACGGCAAATGAATGCCTACTATACTTATGCCCGTTTCGATACCACCGGTAAAGCTGCTGACCGCAAAGCCGACGCCATTGTGGTGGCACCCGGCAAATTAGCACCACTGTCCAGCGCGGTTTTGGAACAAGCCCAAAACCGAGCGCGCAACCTCCAGAGTTTTGCAAACTCTACTGCCGAACGCCTCAACGAATATGCCCGCAACTCGGCCCTGTTTCGCATTGAGGTGTACCGCAAGTACACGCAGTCGGTAGCTGTTTTGCTGATGTTTCTCATTGGGGCGCCGCTGGGTTCCATCATCAAGAAGGGTGGGCTGGGTGTCCCCATTCTGATTTCCATTCTCTTCTTCATCGTGTACTACGTGGTGAGTATCATGGGCGAGAAGTATGGCCGCGAGTTTGTGATGCCAGTAGGCGTGGGCATGTGGATGTCGAACCTAGTGCTGCTGCCAGCGGGCTTGTTCTTCCTGTACCAGGCTTACAACGACTCCGGCCTGCTGGAGCTCGACTTCTGGCGCCGGCTGCCGCAGCGTCTGGGCATACCGGCGCTGCGCAAAATCACCGAGCCGGAAGAAGAAGTCGTTGCGTAGGCACTGAGCACAAATCTCGTCAATGCTCTTTCATCCTGTTTTTAAATTTCGTACCTTTGCGGCACCCCAATGTGTGGGGTAATCAAATTCCTTTTTTCATCCTAAAATCTAAGACGGGGTCACACCTATCAGCCGATGATTTTAAATACCGAAGCAAAACAGGCCATCTTCGAAAAGAACAGCCTGCAGAAAGTAAAAACCGATACTGGTTCGGCCGAGTCGCAAATTGCCCTCTTCACGCACCGCATCACCCACCTCACCGAGCACCTGAAGGTGAACAAGAAGGACCACAGCACCCGCCTGGGCCTCCTGAAGCTCGTAGGTAAGCGTCGCAGCATGCTGGATTACCTGCAGCACCGCGAAATCAACCGCTACCGCGCCAT
The DNA here is from genome assembly GCF_039539585.1 of Hymenobacter glaciei. NCBI lineage: Bacteria > Pseudomonadati > Bacteroidota > Cytophagia > Cytophagales > Hymenobacteraceae > Hymenobacter > Hymenobacter glaciei. The sequence goes on from NZ_BAABDK010000002.1 coordinate 53,677, forward strand.
CATCAAGGAGCTGGGCATCCGTAAGTAAGTCCAGAAACTGAGAGTAGGGAGCCTTCCAACGAAGGTTCCCTACTCTTTTTTTGTTCGGGTTGGTTCGGCCCCGAGGCCCGCCCGGAAAGCTGTTTTGCCATCGGTGCATTGTTGTGTTTACCTGAGTAATGAGGGCCGCTCGCGGTGCTCGTTTTTGGCTGCTCGCCCGCTGTCGCTTTTCCAAGCAAATCCCGCTGATGTCCCAACCCCACGCCATTACCAAAACCCTGGCGCTGCCCGACGGCCGCGTTATCTCCATCGAAACCGGCAAGCTGGCCAAATTCGCCGACGGCGCCGTTGTGGTTCGCCTCGGCGACACCATGCTGCTCGCCACGGTGGTTTCGGCCCCGAGCCAGCGCGACGGCGTTGACTTTCTGCCCCTGTCGGTAGACTACCAGGAGAAATTCGGCTCGGCCGGCAAGATTCCCGGCTCGTTTCAGCGCCGCGAAGGCCGCTTGAGCGACTACGAAATCCTGATTTGCCGCCTCGTCGACCGCATCCTGCGGCCGATGTTCCCGAAAGACTACCACTACGAGGTGCAGGTGATGATTACCCTCATCTCGGCCGACAAAGAGGTGCAGCCCGATGCCCTGGCTGCCCTGGCTGCTTCGGCGGCGCTGTCGATTTCGGACATTCCGTTTGCCGGCCCGATTTCCGAAGTGCGCGTGGCGCGCATCGACGGCCAGTTCCAGATTAACCCCAAGACTTCGGACCTGGCCCGTGCCGACATGGACCTGATGGTGGGCGCTACCGCCGATTCCGTGGCCATGGTGGAAGGCGCCATGAAGGAAGTGAGCGAAGAGGAAATGGTGGCGGCCATTGCTTTCGGCCACGAAGCCATCAAGGCTCAGTGCCAACTGCAGAAAGATTTGGCCGAGGCCGTAGGCCGTACTGCCGACTCGCCGACTCGGGACTACCCCAAGTACGACGAGAACGAAGAGCTGAAAAAGCGCATCCACGAAGGCACCTACCAAGGCGCTTACGACGTGGCCCGTGCCGGCAATACCAGCAAAGCCGGCCGTAAGGAAGGTTTCTCGGCGGTGAAAAAAGGCATTTTGGACCAGTTGCTGGAAGAGAACCCCGAACTGGACAAGAAGATGTTCAGCCGCTACTATGGCTCGGCTGAAAAGAAGGCCATTCGCGACATGATGGTGAAAGAGCGGGTGCGCCTAGATGGCCGCCAGCTCACCGAAATTCGCCCCATCTGGTCGGAAATTAACTACCTGCCCGGTGCGCACGGCTCGGCCATCTTCACCCGTGGTGAGACGCAAAGCCTGACCACGGTAACGCTCGGCACCAAGCTCGACGAGCAGATTGTGGACCAGCCGCTAGCCAAAGGCTACTCGAAATTCATGCTGCACTACAACTTCCCCGGTTTCTCGACCGGCGAAGTGAAGCCGAACCGGGGTGCTGGCCGCCGCGAAATCGGCCACGGCAACCTGGCCCTGCGCTCGCTGAAGCAGGTTCTGCCTTCGGACGATGAGAACCCCTACACCATCCGCATTGTGTCGGACATCTTGGAGTCGAACGGTTCCAGCTCGATGGCTACCGTGTGCGCGGGTTCGCTGGCGTTGATGGATGCCGGTGTGAAAGTGTCTGGTGCCGTGTCGGGCATTGCCATGGGACTTGTGCAGGACAAGGAAACCGGTGAGTACGCTGTACTAAGCGACATTCTCGGCGACGAGGACCACCTCGGCGACATGGACTTCAAGGTAACTGGTACCGAGAAAGGCATTTGCGCTTGCCAGATGGATATCAAAATCCAGGGCCTGAGCAACGAGATTCTGACCGCCGCGCTGCATCAGGCCCGCGAAGGCCGCCTGCACATTTTAGGCGAAATGGCTAAAACCATTGCCGCGCCGGCTGCTGAGTTGAAGGCCCACACGCCTCGCTCGCACAAGATGTTGATTGATAAAGAATTCATCGGTGCCATCATCGGCCCAGGCGGCAAGGTCATTCAGCAGATTCAGAAGGATACCAACGCCACGGTGATTATCGAGGAGAAGGACGAGAAGGGCCACGTCAGCATCTACGCCTCGAACCAGGAGGACATGCAGGGCGCCATCGACCGGATTCGCGCCATCGCCGCGCAGCCCGAAGTGGGCGAGGTGTACAAAGGCAAAGTGCGCAGCATTCAGCCCTACGGCGCCTTCGTGGAGATTATGCCGGGCAAAGACGGCCTGCTGCACATCTCGGAAGTGACGCACGAGCGCATCCAGACGCTGGAAGGCTTGCTGGAAGTTGGACAGGACATCGACGTGAAACTGGTAGAAATCGATAAGAAAACCGGCAAGTACCGGCTTTCGCGCAAAGTGTTGCTGCCCAAGCCAGAAACGGCCGGCGCCAGCAACGGCGAAGCCCAAGCCTAGCCAACCGCGGCAGTTCCGAACTAATGTCGCAGGAAGCCTGTTGGTTTCCTCTGACTTAGGGACTGCCCGAACGGACTTTTCTTACGTATAAACCCCCAGATTATCGTTCTTACCTAGTCCCATGAGACAGTTAAAAATTAGTAAGCAGATTACCAACCGCGAAAGTCAGTCGCTGGATAAGTACCTCCAGGAGATTGGCAAGGTTGATTTGCTCACGCCCGACGAGGAAGTAACGCTCGCCCAGCGTATCCGCGACGGAGACCAGCAAGCACTGGAAAAATTGACCAAAGCCAACCTGCGTTTTGTAGTGTCGGTAGCCAAACAGTACCAGAACCAGGGCCTCAGCCTCGGCGACCTTATCAACGAAGGCAACCTCGGTCTCATCAAAGCCGCCAAGCGCTTCGACGAAACCCGCGGCTTCAAATTCATCTCGTACGCCGTTTGGTGGATTCGCCAGTCGATTCTGCAGGCCCTGGCCGAGCAGAGCCGCATCGTGCGTCTACCGCTAAACCGCGTGGGTTCACTGAACAAAATCAGCAAGTCCTTCTCGGAACTGGAGCAGAAATTTGAGCGTGAGCCTTCGCCCGAAGAAATTGCCGAAGTACTGGAGTTGACCACTTCGGAAGTAGTGGACACGCTCAAGATTTCGGGCCGCCACGTATCGGTAGATGCTCCATTTGTGCAGGGCGAAGAAAACCGCCTGCTCGACGTACTCGAAAACGAGGACGAGGAGTCGCCGGACATGGCCCTGATGAATGACTCGCTCCGCAAGGAGGTGCAGCGCGCCCTAAGCACGCTCACCAAGCGCGAAGCTGACGTTATCACGCTCTACTTTGGTCTGAACGGCGAAGCCGCCCTCACGCTGGAAGAAATTGGCGAGAAGTTTAACCTGACCCGCGAACGGGTGCGTCAGATTAAGGAAAAGGCCATTCGCCGCCTCCGCCACACCTCGCGCTCGAAGGCATTGAAGCCTTATCTCGGCTAATCAATTAGTTTTGCAGAATGAAAAACCCCGACCATTAGGTTGGGGTTTTTTGTACGGTTTTGCGCTTGTCTGCGTCTATCGTGTTTGTAAAACAGTTTGCCCCGCGTCATGCCCGATTCCTTGGTAAGTAAAGCAGCTGGTGCGCTGAGACTGGATGTCGTGTTCGGCGATACTTGGGAAGCTGTTGCGCCGTTGGCTGTGCCTTTTTTTGATGGGCAGCAGGTGCAGGTGGCTTTCGATTGTGGAGCTGTTCCCGAGGCGGGGTTCATGCGGGCCGCAGATGCAGCTTTACTGAATTTGCTGGCTTTGGGCGAGGCCGAACGGTTGGCGGTGACGGACGCTGTAATGGCTAATTATCAGCAAGCCTTGCTTGATGATGGCGAGCCTTTGCCGTTGACGCAGCCATCCGATATCTGGCAATATATTCAGCCCCGGCATCTGCTTGTTAGATTCGAAGAAGACGAAGCCCAACACGACATTTATCTGTTGATAGAGGCAGAATGCGCATGGGAAGTAGAACACGGACTGCAGTTGGTCTTTCGCCAGGGCCGGATGCTGACTAGGATGAGCCAATGCGATGGCCACTTGACGGAAAGCTCGGCAGAAGGGATTGCTGAAGAACAGGACGCCTTAATGATGCGCTACTATGCAGCGTTCGGGCGTCCAACTAATCAATAAACTTTAACCACTAAGCAAACGCTTGGTCAGCGCTGGTCATAGGCCGGCAATACGTATGGAACACATCAAATGCCTGATTATTGGCTCCGGCCCGGCCGGCTATACCGCTGCAATTTACGCCGCTCGTGCCAACATGGCACCTGTAATGTACATGGGCCTGCAGCCGGGTGGCCAGTTGACAATTACCAACGACGTGGAGAATTTTCCTGGCTATCCCGATGGGATTATGGGCCCCGAAATGATGGAGGACCTGAAAAAGCAGGCTGCCCGCTTCGGTACTGATGTCCGCTACGGCATCGCCACAGCGGTGGATTTCTCGGTAACGCCACGGCGCGTAACCATCGATGAAACGATAGAACTGACGGCCGATACCGTGATTATTGCTACGGGCGCTTCGGCTAAGTGGCTGGGCATTCCGTCGGAGGCTAAACTGAATGGTTCGGGGGTTTCGGCTTGCGCGGTGTGCGACGGGTTCTTCTATCGCGGGCAGGAAGTGGCCATCGTGGGTGCGGGCGATACAGCCGCTGAGGAAGCGACTTACTTGGCCAACCTATGCAGCAAGGTGACCATGATAGTGCGCAAGAGCGAGATGAAAGCCTCGAAAATTATGCAGAAGCGCGTGCTGGATAACCCCAAGATTGAGGTACTGTTCGATACCGTGACGGACGAAATTCTGGGTGAGCATGCGGTAGAGGGCGTGCGCGTGAAAAACTTGTTGACCCACGAAACCCGGGAGATTCCGCTCACAGGCTTTTTTGTGGCCATCGGGCACGAGCCGAATTCCAAGATTTTCCAACCCTACCTGCACCACGACGAGCAGGGCTATTTGAAAACTATCCCCGGCACCAGCAAAACCAATGTTGATGGGGTATTTGCCTGTGGCGACGTGCAGGACTACACCTACCGCCAAGCTGTAACGGCTGCCGGCACCGGTTGCATGGCCGCGCTCGATGCCGAACGCTACCTCGCAGCCATGGGCGTACACTAAATTGCTGCTCGCAACGTGTGAGAACCTGGCAGTAACGCCACAGCTTTTTACATGGCGCCGCGATTATTCTAGAACAAACGGCCCGGCCCGAGTGTGTTATTACTCGGCCGTGGCTTTTTCTGCTTGCTTTTGACTTTCAACACAACAACTTTCTGGCGCCCGGTGCTGCTACTGGCGCTGTTCTGGCTGCTGGCGGGGCTGAACCCGGCCCAGGCGCAGCGCCGTAAAGCCCCGCGCCCCAACACCAAAGGCAGTAATACCGGCAGTTCGGATTTCTTTCGCATCAAAACGCCCAAAATGCGTTACGTGCGGCCCGACACCACCACGGTGATTGAAACCGAGGAACTTCCCGACGACAATTCCGACGCTGCAAAGTCTATCTACTTCAATCCGGCCAAAAAGCTCAGCATTGTGAGCGAAGACACGACCACGCTGGATGAAGGCGGCCAGGAAATCGTGGAAATGTCGGAGGAAGTGCTGATTGATTCGTCGTGGGTGAAAGTGGCGGGCTACTATTCCATCTGGGACACCCATCGGGTGAACCCTTACCGGGTGGACGGCCGCAGCTACCGCGACTCGCTGAAGCTGCGCCTTATCGACGCGCCCCGGCAGCGACTCGCCAAGATGCCCCTCGTAACCACGCCCATCACCTCGGGCTTTGCCTTCCGGGGTTACCGCTGGCACTATGGCATGGACCTCGACCTGGAAACCGGAGACTCGGTGCGCGCTGCCTACGATGGCGTGGTCCGCATTCAGGCCTGGGACGGCGGCGGCTACGGCAACTACCTGCTGGTGCGCCACTACAACGGCCTGGAAACGATTTACGGTCACCTCAACAAGTCGCTGGTGCCGGTGGGCACCTTCGTGAAAGCTGGCCAACTCATTGGCTATGGCGGCAGCACGGGCCGCAGCACGGGTTCGCACCTGCACTTTGAGGTCCGCTACCAGGGCAACCCCATCAACCCCGCGCTGATGTACGATTTCCCCGGCTACAAGCTGCGGAAAGACAACTTTACCATCACGGCTGCGCTGTTCAACTACTACAGTCGGGCCATTAGTCGCAGTCGTAGTGGGGGCAGTGGCCGGCCTTCGCGGGCCCGCCAGGTAGTTACCCACAAAGTGCGCTCCGGCGATACCCTTTCGGAGGTGGCCGAGCGCTATGGCGTGCGGGTAAGCACACTGAAGAAGTTGAACCCCGGCGTGCGCACCCTGCAGCCGGGCAAGAAACTGCGCATTAAATAGCCCAGTGCAGGTTGGCCGTGGTGCCAAGCCCACCGAAGCACAAGGCGCTTCGGCATTTGCAATATTTGACCTGTCTAAAACTGCTCTGATGAAACTCGATGTCTTGGCTTTCGGCGCCCATCCCGACGACGTAGAAATGTCTTGCGCCGGCACGCTGCTGGCCTCAATGGCCATTGGCAAAAAGGTTGGCATTGTCGACTTTACGCGGGGTGAACTGGGCACGCGTGGCACATCCGCTACACGTGCCGCCGAGGCCGAAGCATCCAGTAAAATTTTGGGCATTGCCATTCGCGAGAACCTGGGCATGGCCGATGGGTTCTTCCGCAACGACCGGGAGCACCAGTTGCCGCTTATTGCGGCCATTCGGCGCTACCAGCCCGAGGTAGTGCTGGCCAATGCCGTCGCCGACCGGCACCCCGACCATGGCCGGGCCGCACAGCTTACGGTTGAGGCCTGCTTCTTGGCCGGGCTGCGCATGATAGAAACGCTGGGCGACGATGGCTTGCCGCAGGAGGCCTGGCGGCCCAAAAATGTGTACCACTACATTCAGGACCGGCAGCTGCCGCCTGCTTTCGTGGTCGACATCACGCCGTATTGGGAAAAGAAGTGGGAAGCCATTCAGGCTTTCAAAACGCAGTTTTTCAACCCCGACTTGGATGCTCCGCAAACCTACCTTTCCAGCCCGGCTTTTGGCCGGTTTATGGAAGCGCGGGCGCGGGAATTCGGCCACATCATCGGTGTCGAGTTTGGCGAAGGTTTTACCGTGGCACGCCCAGTTGGGGTGCGTGAGGTAGGGGATTTGCTGTAGGCTGTTTTAACGCAGTTGAAACGAAAGGGAAATATTTCCCGTTGCTATGGAAATATTTCCCATCTTTGGGGAAGAACTCAGTTCCATGCCCATGACTGCCGCCATACCTCCCGCTGCTGTGTATTCGCCCGCTCTGTTGGGCCTGCAAGCCACTGTTGCCGATTCCTTTGCCCTCGTGATGGAAGCTCGCACCGGGGTGCCCGCAAAAACTGCCTTCGACGTAGCTACCCTGCTGCATTTGCAAGCCAATGAGCTGGCCGACCTGCTGCATACCACGACCAAAACCCTGCGCGCCTACCGCGACGGCAAAAAGCGCCTTGACCCCTCCGCCAGCGAACAAGTCCTGAAGCTGCTCGCTCTCGCCAGTCAGGGGGAGGAAGTATTCGGCTCGCTCACGGCCTTCCGGCGCTGGCTCGACAAGCCCGCCTACGGGCTCGACAACCAGCCTCCGCTTGCCCTGCTCGAAACCAGCGGCGGCATCGACCTGGTAGCTGATGAAGTCGACCGCATCGCCCACGGCGACCTAGCGTAGAGGAGTGGTTTCGTCGTTGAGCGCGAAAGGGATAAAATGGCAAGTTGCCAATCGTTCCGCGACGAGATTCTCGCTACCTGCACCCCTTTCCTGTGCTGCCACAACCTGAACTACCCAAGTGGAAATCTACCGAATCTGCCTGGCTAAATACGCCGGCGACCTCTTTGCCTCGGGCAACCCCGGCCGCTGGAACCTGCGTGGCCAGTTGGTCATCTATGCTGCCGGCAGCCGGGCCCTGGCCTGCCTCGAAAACGTGGTGCACCGCAGCGGCGAAGGCCTCAACGAGCTGTTCAAAGTAATTCGCATCGAGGTGCCCGATACTTTAGCCGTAGAAGAGTTAGCCCTCGCCCAACTGCCCGAGGAATGGCAATTGCCTCGCCACTATGCGCGCTGCCAGCCGCTAGGGGCCGACTGGTACCGCCGTCAGCAGGCCGCCGTGTTGCGCGTGCCTTCATCCATTGTAGCTCACGAGCACAACTATGTGCTCAACACCCGCCACCCGGACTTCGCGCAGATTCGCATTGCAGGGTGGGAGGACTTTGCGTTCGACCCGCGGATTAAGGCTGAATAAGCGTAGTCTAAAAGCATTGGTTGGGTGCGCACCTAAAAGACTGGAAGTGACGGAAAAGGTCATCCAGTACCTTGTGTGTTTAGCCCAATTACTTTCGTCTTATAAACGCGAATAGTGAGTACATCGGGATGGTAGAATACGTTTTCAGGCAATAGGGTGTCACCATTTGGTAAGACCCTGTACCTGGGTTTAGTATTGTCAATAAGAGAATTTGGAGCGTAATGATTAAGCAGCGAATCTACTTTTGATGCTTTATTACAGTCGCCCGTTTTTACTAACTGATGTTACGCAGTATTTTTCCGATTTAAATACGCTTTTCGATGGCCTGCACGCTGGATTTA
>NZ_BAABDK010000003.1:0-102701 GCF_039539585.1 Hymenobacter glaciei
AGACGACGCCCAAAACTGGTTTCACCACTGCGGCTATCATGTACAATGACTGCGAATCTGCTCTAACATTGGCCGTAACAATGTCGAGCCGACCGTCCCCATTCACGTCGCCCACTGCCACCCGGGTGGGCGAGCTATTCGTTCCGGTGGAGTAGTTCACGAACGGCGCGAAGCCGCCCGCAGCCAGCCCCAGCAGCACCCCCACGTTGTTGCCGGCGTCGTTGGCCGAAACAATGTCCAGTCGACCATCGCCGTTCACATCGCCCAGCGCTACGCCGTAGGGGATGGTAACGGTGCTGCCGCTATTGAGGCCGGCGGCATATGCACTGGCGGCCCCAAAGCCTCCGGCGGCTACGCCCAGCAGCACGCCCACAGTGCCCGTATTCCCGTTGGCCGTAACGATGTCGAGGCGGCCATCCCCATTCACGTCGCCGAGGGCCACGCCGCGGGGGGCGCTGTTGGCTCCGGTACTGTAGGTGCTGTAAGGCGCGAAGCCTCCCCCGGCCAGGCTTAGCAGCACGCCCACGTTACTGGCAAAGGTGTTGGCCACCACGATATCACGCCGGCCATCGCCATTCACGTCGCCCAAGGCAACCCCCTGGGGCGCCCCTCCCGAAGCCGTCGGCGCATTGTTGGGAGCTGTGGCGTAGTTAACGGCTGATGCAAAGCCGCCCCCGACCAGCCCCGCCAGCACCGAAGCCGTGGTATTGTCGAAACTGACGGTGACGATATCCGTCAGGCCATCGCCGGTTACATCGCCCATGGCAATGGCGTATTGCCCCGTTCCACCAGTCGGGTAAGAGCTGAAAGCGCCGAAGCTTTGGCCATGAGCGGCAGGTAATGAGATGCCCAACACGAGCAGCAAGGCGCCGCGCCGGGCGCAAGCCAAAAGCGGTGCTTGAGGAAATGAAGGTGCGGAAACGTGTTTCATGGGCGGATAAGGGAGCTGAAGCGAAGTGCAAAAGCAAACGACCCGACCCCGCTTATATAGCCGGGCCGGGTCGCACAAATTACATAATAACTTGAATATTTAATTCGTCGTTGTTCGCGCCGCTTTTTGCCTCAATCCACCATGCGCTGGGCCATGGTGCCTGGTGCCCCTGGGCCGCCGTAAGGTATATACACCTTAAACCAGCCCTGCAGTGTTGGCTTTGAAGCTTGAGCTGTTTGCGGTTAGAGCGGTTTCGTGGTCAGTATACAGCCTAAACGATGTAGGGGCGGGGCTTGTCCCCGCCCGTCGTTGAACGGAACCGGTCAACGGGCGTCAACGTCCGGGCGGGGGCAAGCCCCGCCCCTACATCCACTGACTCCGAAACTGCTCTAGGCCGCGCACCACGTGGCCCGCGCTACTCAGTCGTTCGGCCGAGCCAGACCTAGCCCAATGGGGCCGCTGCCAATGGTAACAGTCACGCTGGGGCTGGTAGCCGCCCAGTTCCCGCGCGCCGCGGCCCGCGCCGCCGCCTACTTCCGCGTGGGCCTGCTGCAAGCCCCCAAGCCTGAGAAGGTGGTGGTGGTGTAAATGAGTAGGGGCGGGGCTTGTCCCCGCCCGCCGTTGCACCACCGTTGGAACGGCGCGCACGGCGGGCGGGGGCAAGCCCCGCCCCTACAACTGTTGCCCCCTTCCCTACAGCTTCTCGTAAATCACGGCAGCGCCCTGGCCCACGCCCACGCACATGGTGGCCAGGCCGTAGCGCATGCCTTCGCCGCGGCGGTGCATCTCGTGCAGCAGCGTGGCCGTGATGCGGGCACCCGAGCTGCCCAGCGGGTGGCCCATGGCAATGCTGCCGCCGTTCACGTTCACCTTGGCCATGTCGAGGCCCAGCTCGCGCACGCAGGCAATGCTCTGAGCGGCGAAAGCTTCGTTGAGTTCAATCAAGTCAATGTCGGCGATGGTGAGGCCGGCCCGCTGCAGCACCTTCTGGGTAGCCGGAATCGGGCCCAGGCCCATCACCGACGGGTCGACGCCGGCCACGGCCGAGGCCACTACCCGCGCCAACGGTTTCAGGTTGTAGCGTTTCAGGGCCTCCTCGCTCACCATCAGCACGGCCGAAGCCCCGTCGTTGATGCCCGCCGAGTTGCCTGCCGTTACCGTACCACCCTCGGGTTGGAAGGCGGGTTTGAGGCTTGCCAGCTTCTCGATGGGCGAGAAGCGGGGCTGCTCGTCGGCATCAAACAGGGCCGTGTCGCCCTTTGGGTTAGGCATGAACACCGGCACAATCTCCTTGCGGAACCGGCCTTTCTCCAGAGCCCGGGCATATTTGCGTTGGCTCTCGAAGGCGAAAAAATCCTGCTCCTCGCGGGTGATGCCGTACTGCTTGGCCACGTTCTCGGCCGTCTGGCCCATGGCGAAGGGGTAGTACAGCTTGCTCAGCTTGGGGTTGATGAAGCGCCAGCCCAGGGTGGTGTCGTGGGCCGTAAGCTCGCGCCCGAAGGCCGACTCCGACTTGGCCATCACAAACGGGGCGCGGGTCATGCTCTCGGCTCCGCCGGCCAGGTACACGTCGCCCTCGCCGCACTTTATGGCGCGGGCAGCATCCATGATGCTCTGCAGCCCCGAGGCGCAGAGGCGGTTTACCGTGCTGCCGGGCACTGTGGTGGGCAAGCCGGCCAGTAGCGCGGCCATGCGGGCTACGTTGCGGTTGTCTTCGCCGGCTTGGTTGGCGGCGCCGATGATAACGTCCTCAATCGCGGCTTTATCAACGGAAGGGTTGCGGCGCATCAGTTCCCGCAGGACGTGGGCGGCCAAATCGTCGGGGCGGACGCTGCTGAGCGCGCCGCCAAATTTTCCAATCGGGGTGCGCACGGCATCCACGATATAAGCATTCGGCATTAGGTGGTATCAATAGCGACGCAAGCGCCGGATGGGACTAAATTTGTGGCCCCGGTACAAGCCCGGGCCTATTCCTTTACTACAACAAAGATGATACAAAGAATCCAAAGCGTGTTTTTACTGTTGCTGGCCCTGGCCATGCTCAGCCTGCTGGCGCTACCTCTGTGGCACAAAATCGACCCTCTAACGAACCAGGAGCTCACCCTCACTGCCTTCGGCTACGTGAGCAAGGGCGTGAACCTGCCCGCCAACGGAGGCCCGGTGTGGCTGATAGGCTCGCTGGCAGCAGCTTCGGCTGTACTGGCTATTTATGAGATTTTCCAGTTTCGCCATCGCCTGCGCCAGCTGCTGCTGGGCACCGTCAACCTGCTCCTGATAACGGCCACGCTCGGGGCCGAATTTCTGTTTTACACCAAAGGCGAGCAGCTGCTCAACATCAAGCTCGAAGGCGAGATTATGATTGCCTTCTACCTGCCCACCCTGGCCCTGGTGCTGAACCTGCTGGCCAACCGGTTCATCCGCCGCGACGAGCAGCTGGTACGCAGCGCCGACCGCCTGCGCTAAGCCCTCTTCCCAATCAAACAAAAAGGCGGCTGTCGATAACGACAGCCGCCTTTTTTGTTATTAGCGAAGGAATCAGTTCTCCGGTTCCTCATTAATGGCCTCGTCCAACTCCTGCTTGCTGGCCTCGAAGTTGAATGCATCATACACTCGCTCGAAGTTCTGCGGGTCGGTTACGTGGTCGTAGCCAAACTTGGCTAGCTCCAGGCGCGAAGGCTCAAAATCCAGGGTCAGCAGCAGGCGCTTCAGGTCGTCGGTAGGCAGGGCGCTTTGGGCGAGTGCTTCCTTGGCAGTGCGCAGCTTGTCAGCATCGAAGCGCTGGCGCTGCACAGCTTGTACCAAGCCATTCAGTTCCTGCGGGGGCAGGGTGCGGTAGCTGCTCGTGGCGGTGCCAGGGTAGTAGCCGCCTTGGCCGTTGTTGCCAGTATTACCGTTGTTGCCGTTGGGGTAACCACTCTGACCGTTACCGCCATTCTGGTAACCGCCCTGGCTGTTACCGCCGGGATAGCCGCTACCGTTGTTGGGGTAGTTGCCGTTGCTGCCACTGCCAGGATAGTTGTTATTGCCACCATTCGGGTAGCTACCAGTTGAGCCGGTCTGACCCGGGCCGTAACCGCCCTGCGGCGCTGGGTAGCCGCTCGGGCCCTGCCCATAGCGAGAAGGCGAGTTGTAGGGCTGCGGAGAGTTGGAGTAGCCATAGCTATTGCCATAGCCCCGGCCCCGGCCATACACGGCCACGGCGCTCACCTGGCGCAGGTCGAGGGGGCGGCCCGGGCGAGCCAGCAGCACAAACGAGGTTTCGAGGCCGGGCTGCAGCCACACGCGGCTCCGGAAACGTACCGCCCCGCCGTAGGAAGTAGGCACGGTGAATTCGGCCCAATGCGCGCCGGGCTGCAGCTGGTCGACGTGCACCTGCCGGGCCACGCCTCGCGTGAGGGGACGCCCGTCGAGCACCAGCCCAAAGGGTACACCGTGCTCCGAAGTGAAGTTTACATTGGCCGGTACCGGCGGATGAGCCAGCACGGGAGCGGCGGCCAGCAGCCAACCCATTAAACCCAGAAGTAGCGCCTTTTTCATGGCTTGCAAAGAAAAGTTTCGGCCGGGAACTCCGGCCGAAAACCCTGATTCCAAAACCTGTGCCACGTTCGCGCAAAGCTGCAACCAATGCAAAACGCCCCCACAACTCGCGTTGCGGGGGCGTTTCATGCCGAGGTTAAGCTAAGCTAGCTAATTAGCTACCCTGGTCACCTTGAACTCGGTGCGGCGGTTGCGCTGGTATTCTTCTTCGCTCGTCGGCTTCAGCACAACGGGGCGGGTTTCGCCGTAGCCCTTGGCCGTGATGCGCGCCTTGTCAATGCCCTTGCTCACGATATAATCGACGGCGGCCTGGGCACGCTGCTGCGAGAGCTTGAGGTTGTACGCGTCCTTGCCGCGCTGGTCGGTGTGCGAGCTCAGCTCGATGCTGATTTTGGGGTTGTCCACCAGCGTCTGCACCAGCGTATCGAGGCGAATGGCGGCATCGGAACGGATGTCGAACTTGTTGTAGTCGTAGAGAATGTCCTTCACCTCAATGGCCTTGGCCAGGATGATTTTGTTGAGCGTGAGCGACACCGGCAGCTTCACGTCGTTCATTGGGTTGGGCAGCTGGGCCTGGCTGGGCTTGCGGCCGCTGGTGCTCAGGCTGGTGCGGGCGGCAAAGTCGCCGGGCCGCTCAGCAATAAACGAGTAGTTCGTCACCGAGTCCAGCTTCACGCTGAATTTGCCGTCGGGGCCGCTGGTGGCAATCTGGCGCTGGCCGTTGGCGCTGGTCACCGTCACGGTTGCGCCGGCGATGGGCAGGGTGGTTTTAGCTTTGTCGTCGCGCTCCAGCACCGTGCCGTCGGCGTAGAAGGTCACCAGTTTCAGGGCCTTCTTCTTGTACATGTACTCGTCGTCGGAGCCCTTGCCGCCGGCGCGGTTCGAGCTGAACAGGCCCGTGTCGTTGGTTACGGGCACGGGGGCAAAGTCGTCGGCGGGGGTGTTCACGTCGGCGCCCAGGTTCATGGGCTTGCCGCCTTTCACCGCGAAGATGTCGAGTTTGCCCAAACCGGGCCACCCGTCCGACGCGAAGTACAGCGTGCCGTCGGGGGCTACCCCGGGAAAGTTGTCGTTGCCGGCCGAGTTGATGGTTTCGCCCAGGTTTTCGGCGGGCGAAAAGCGGCCGTTCGGGGCCAGCGTGGAACGGTACAGGTCGTTGCCGCCCTGCCCGCCCTTGCGGCTCGATGCGAAATACAGCGTAGTGCCATCGGGGGCAAAAGCCGGCGAGAAATCATCGGCGGTGCGGTCGTTGATGTTAGCCAGCACGGGTTCGCTCCAGGCCCCGGCCTTGTAGTACGAAATCCACAGGTCGACGCTTTGCAGGGTTGTTTTGCTGCCATCGGGGCCGCGATAGTCGTTCTTCTTGCCGGTGTTCGAGCGGGCAAATACCATCGTCGTGCCGTCGGGCGTGTAGGTAGCGCTGGCTTCGAGCCGGTTTTCGGAGTTGAAAGGGCCTTCGAGCTTGCGGGCAGTGCCGCCGGTCATGGCCGCCGCGTTGTCAAACTTGATGGCGTAGAGGTCGGTATAGCTTTCGCCGTTGCCCAGAAACTTCTTTTGGTTGTCGCGGCCCGAGGCAAACACCAGCTCGCCGGTGCTGGCCATCAGGGTGCCGCCAAAGTCGGAGCTGGGCGAGTTCAGCGCGTCCACGGCCATCACCTCGTAGGCATTTTTAATGGCCGCAACTTCCTTGCTGGCCACGGCATTCTTGCTTTCGGCATCGGCGCGGGCGGCAAGGGTGCGGTTGCCGCCGCTGGTGGCGTAGGTGGCAAACTGGGCAGCCGCTTCGTCGTACTTGCCATTGGCGCGCAAGGCCTCCGCGTAGTGGAAGCCCGCGTCGGCATTCTTCACTTTGCCGTCGAGCGCTTCTTTGTAGAAAGGCTCGGCCAGCTCTACCCGGTTCGAAAGCCGGTAAGATTCGCCGATGCGGTAGTTGATGATGGCCGCATTCTGGCCCTTGGCCACTTCGGCCTTGTAAAGCGGAATGGCCAACTCGTACTGGCCGCGGGCAAACTGTTTGTCGCCCTTGATACTGCCCGAAGTCGCGCAGCCGCTCATCGCCGCGGCCGCGCCAGCCGCGACGCAGATGATAAAAAGTTTATTCATAGGTGGTCGGGGAGGAGGGGTGGCGAGGGGCGACCGAAAAGGGGGGTTCCGGCACAAAAACTTTCTGTTAGCAATAATACTACGTTTGCGTAGGATTCAAGCCAGCCCCGGGTTTTTTTCGAACGTTTCAAAATAGCGGGCCAGCCACGTTTGGCCTGCCGGGCGGGGCCACAGGGTATCCAGCTCGCCTTTAGTGGCTAAGGTATTGTCAAAATATAAGGTGTCGGGGGTTACGGCTCCGCTTGCCGTAGCAGCCTTCAGCTCGCGCCGCTCCAGCAGGTGCACTGCCCCATTTTGCATAAAAGCCAGCCGCGACTTCTCCAGCAGCTCCAGCCCCAGGTGCTGCTCCAGCTGCGCCACAAACCGCACCGAGGCATCAATGGAGCAACCGCTGGCTCCCGCCACGGCCTCGTCGAGCCCCAGCACCAGGAAGTACTGGTGCAACACCTCAGCCGAGGCCAACAGGTTGCGGCCGTGGCTGGTCCAATGCTCCGCAAACTGGGCCAGCAGCGGAAGAATGCTCACGGTTTCCGCGCTGGTGAACGGACGGCTGGCCTGGTAAATCCATACGCGGGCGGTGGCGGGCAGTTGGTCAAAGGAAACGTGCATAAATCACGGGTTAGTCGGTGTGTTCGCGGTTGGGAGAATTTCGCAGCCTTGCAGCAAGCAGTGCTGGACCAGCCTACGGGCAACAAAAGTGCCGCGTAAGAATTGCGCCGCCGTTCTGCCCAAAAGCAGAACGGCGGCGCAAGGTCGGCCACAACCGGAGGATAGCAGAGCTAAAGTGCGGGTAACCTGTAGAATAATCCGATTAATCGATGGTTTAGGCGTTGATGCCCTCGGCCGAAGCTACCAGCTCGGCCAGGTCAAATACCTGCACCTTGCTTTCCTGCTCCTTGTTTTTCACGCCGTCGCTCATCATCGTCATGCAGAAGGGGCACGAAACGGCGATGATGCTGCCCTGCAGGTCGTGGGCCCCGGGGGTGCTGGTTTCGGTTTCGACGCCGCCCAGGTTGGCCAGCGCTTCGGCTTTGCCGGCGAGGGTAGCCAGTGCTTCCTCGGTGCGCTCGATGTTGATTTCCTTTTTGCCGGGCTCGGCTTCTTTCCACATCTGGGCGCCGCCCGCGCCGCAGCACAAGCCGTTGGCGCGGCTGCGCTTCATCTCCACCAGGTCAGCGTCGAGGGCGGCCAGCACATCGCGCGGAGCTTCGTAGATGTTATTGGCGCGACCCAGGTAGCAGGAGTCGTGGAAGGTGATGCGGCGGCCCTTGAAGCTTTCGCCCCCGGTCACGCCTACTTTGCCCTCGTTGATGAGCTGCTGCAAATAGGTGCTGTGATGAATCACCTCGTAGTCGCCGCCCAAGGCCGGGTATTCGTTCTTAATGGTGTTGAAGCAATGCGGGCAGGCGGTTACGATTTTCTTGATGCCATAGCCATTCATCGTCGTGATGTTCTGCATGGCCTGCATCTGAAACAGGAACTCGTTGCCGGCGCGCTTGGCGGGGTCGCCGGTGCAGCTTTCTTCCAGGCCCAGCACCGCGTACTTGGTGCCCACGTGCTCCAGAATGCGGACGAAGGCGCGGGTCACACGCTTGTACCGGTCATCAAACGCACCGGCGCAGCCCACCCAGAACAGGATTTCGGGCGACTCGTTGCGGGCCGCCAAATCGGCCATAACGGGAACGTTGATTTGCTTTTTGGTGGGAGCTTCAGGAGTCATAACAAGATGGTGTAAAGCGTCATGCAGAGCGCAGCGAAGCATCTCGCATGCAGCAGTAAATCAGTAGTTGGTGTCCCCTGGGCACGCGAGATGCTTCGTCGCTGCTTGATGCGCAGAATGCTCTGCGTGACGTTTTATTAGGCTGTAACCGTGGACTTCTCCGCTGCGAACAAGTCATCGGCCCAGTTGAACCGGTCCGACGGCGAGAAAGCCCACGGGGCGCCGTTGTTTTCGATGTTGGAGAACATCACGTTCAGTGAGTTGGGCGCGGCCGACTCTTCCAGCACCAGGAAGCGGCGCATCTCGATGATGCTTTCCAGCGGGTTGATGTTCACGGGGCAGCTTTCCACGCAGGCGTTGCAGGTGGTGCAGGCCCATAGCTCCTCGGGCGTCACCTTGCCGCGCAGCAGCGTGGCTTCCATCAGGTCGGTGATGGGCTCGTGCTTGGCTTCTTCGCCGTACACGTTGGGCCGGAAAATGAGCGGCGAGTTATACTTCTCCTCCACTCGGTCGCGCGTGTCCATGATGATTTTGCGCGGCGAAAGCAGCTTGCCCGTCAGGTTGGCCGGGCACACCGAGGTGCAGCGGCCGCACTCGGTGCAGGAGTAGGCATTCATCAGGTTGGTCCAGGGCAAGTCATCCACGTCCTTCGCGCCAAAGGGCGTGGGGGCCAGGGCCGAGCCGTCGGGTGCGGTAGGAGCAGGCGGCACCACGAAGCTGGGGTCCATCATCGCCTTCACCTCGTTGGTAATGCTTTCCACGTTCGAAAACTGGCCCTGCGGCACGAGGCGCGAGTACCACACGTTTGGAAACGCCATGATGATGTGGAAGTGCTTCGAGCTGGGCAGGTAGTTCAAAAACAGGAAGATGCCAATGATGTGCAGCCACCAGCCAAGGCGCTCCAGTACTTCGAGCGTGGCCACGTTGGTGGGTAGCAAGCCCACCAGTAAGTTGCTAATTGGGAAAGTGCCCGGCAGGTCCTGGCCTTCCATTTGGTGCAGCTTCAGGTCGGCGGTGTTCATGAAGAACAACGCGACCATCAGCACTACTTCGATGTAGAGAATGACATTGGCATCGAGCTTGGGCCACAGGCGCAGCTCGGGGCCGGTGAAGCGCTTGAGTGGCGGGTTGCTGTTGCGGCGCCACCAGAAGGCGGCCACGGCCACAATCACGAGCGCGGCCAGGATTTCGTTGGTGGCCATCAGCACATCGTACACCGGTCCGAGGAATTTGAGCGCGCGATGAAAGCCGAAAATGTTGCCGAACAAGCCGTCAATCACAATCTCAATCACCTCGATGTTGATGACCAGAAAGCCCACGTACACCACCATGTGCAGCAGGGCCGGTGTCATCCGCTTGAACATTTTCTGCTGCCCGAAGGCCACGAGCAGCGTTTTGCGAAACCGCTCGGCGGCATTACCGCTCATGTTGCGGTCGCGACCGACGAGGATGTTGGCCCGGATTTTCCGAACCTGCCAGGTGAAGAGGCCAAAGGCTGCGATGAGCAGCAGCGCAAAGAGGATGGATTGCAACATGCGGTAAAGGTAAGGCGGGAACGTTAGGAGCTGCAAGATAGTAGGCATGCCGAATACTTTTTAGAAAAAAGCACTGCCTCCGACACTTTTTTTACTTGGTTTCTTGCGTCATTGTTTTGGATTCGTACCTTTGCGGTCCCCTAAGCAACCTAAAGACGCCTCGGGGAAACGGCAACATAGCTCAGTTGGTAGAGCACAGCACTGAAAATGCTGGTGTCGTTGGTTCGATTCCAACTGTTGCCACGAAAAACCCCATTTCTATAGCAGAAATGGGGTTTTTGCTTTTAGGTCGGACAGAATATCGGACAGTTGGTGCCGATTGAATGCTTAAAGGCTGCCCTGGTTACACATTTTCGCTTTGTTGGCTTTACTTTCGGGATATCGGAGGGAATTAGTTGCCAAACGCTTCTTTTCGACATTTGGGTCGTCTCCGTTTCGGGGGCGGCCCTTTTTAGTGTGATGGCAGGCCGCTGAGGAACTGCAGAACGGAATGGATGAAGGCGGGGCAAAGGTGCCTCCAGCTATACTCGAGCTACGGTTGAAGGCCGGCTAGATGCGCTGGCCTTGGTTGGCTGCCGCCGACGTTCCGTTAAGGGCGCGGGAAACCTCTTCTTCGGGGAGATGGGTGTACTGGCAAAACTCGGCGACGGAGACGTAGGCCCGGGCGGGCTTGTTGAGCTCGGCGCGGATGCGCTGCAGCAGGACCTTGGCCGTGCCGTATTTGGTGCCGGTGAGCTGGGCCACTTCCTTGGGGTGGATGCAAACCTGGGGCATAGTGGGGTACAATGGGGTAAAAGAGGCAAGCGAAGATACAACTGCTGAAACCGGGCGGTAGGTTCGGGAAATGAAGGCCAAATGGTTTGTTTCGAGGGTGGCAGGACTGGGGCTGGCGGGGGCGCTGGCCGTGGGCTGTTTGTCGAGCCAGCACGAGACGGGTGCGCCGCTGTCGTTGACGGCTCGCGCCGCGCTGGCTGCTGAAGCGGCCCGGGTGGTGCGTGTTATTGACGCCGATACCTACATCATGCTGTCGGGTTCTACGACTTATCGGCTGCGGCTGCTGGGCGTGGACGCGCCGGAGCAGGACCAAGCGTTCGGGTCGCAGGCGACCGACTCGGTGGCACGACTGCTGACGCCTGGGCGGGTGGTGCTGGTGGCGCGAGCTGGCCTGGATTTGTATGGGCGAACATTGGGCGCGGTGCTCATTCCGACGGCGACCGTGGCCGTGGCCGGCCGCGCGGTCCCGCTGGATTCGCTTATGGTCGTGCGGGGGTGGGCCTGGGCCTTTGACCCCAACCGCACAGTGGCCGGGCGGGCGCAGCAGCAAGTGGCAGCGCAGCGCGCCGGGCTGGGGCTGTGGAAATGCGGTGTAGGGCAAGCGGTATCGCCGAAGCTATGGCGGTCCTTCAATTCAGAAATCAAGCGGCGCTACCGGGTTGGCTGCACCTGGTAACAAGGCCGCGCAAGTGAAAGCAGCCGGGTTCTTTATCTCACTTTTTACTCCCCTTATCTCATGGCCTCTCAAACTGGCATCCTGGGACTGCAAGGCACCGTGGGTGGCCTTGTGTTCGCCAAAGACGGCTCGGTCCGTCAAAAACCTGCTTCTAACAAAGCGGCCTTCGCTAGCTCGGCTAGCTTGGCCCGTACCCGTGAAAACGCGGCTGAATTCGGCTTGTCGGCCAAGTACAGCAAGCTGCTGCGTGACTCGTTGCGCGTGTCCATTGCCTCGGCCAGTGACAGCCGGTTAGCTTCTCGCCTGACCAAGGCCATGCGCGCCATCATCGGGCTCGACGACACGAATGACCGGGGCCAGCGCGTGTTCGATTCTTCGAACTCGGCTCCCCTGCTCGGCTTCAACTTCAACATCGGCGCCGGCATCGGCCAAACCATGTACTTCCCCTATGAGGTGACGGGCAACGGTGCGGACGTGACGATGAGCATTCCGGCGTTGAACCCGGCTTCGGACATTGCGGCTCCGCAAGGCGCTACGCACTTCGAGGTGGTGTTCGCGGCTTCGGACCTGGACATGGAGGCGCTGACCTTCACCAACGGTGTGGTGGCAGCTCCGCTGGGCATCCTGCCGCTGAATGGTGCGCCGCTGGTGAACCAGACGGTGGTGGCCACCTTCCCGGCGGCTCCGGCCGACGCTAACCTGGTGGTGGGCGTGGTGGGCATCAACTTCTACCAGCAGATTAATGGCAAGTTCTACCCGCTCAACAACAACAGTACGAACCCGCTGGCCATTGAGTACGTGGCCTAAGCCACGGCAGTGAAGCCCGAAACGGCCGGCCACTCTAGCGGCCGGCCGTTTCTTTTTCTTTTCATCTTCTTATTCTTGATTACGATGCCACTAACGGCCTATCAAACCCAATATAAGCGGCGCATGAAGCGCGCTATCAAGCTGCGCGCTAAAGCCGACCAGAAAGCCCGGCGCTACACCCAACTGCTGGCTGATGCCATCGGTGCGGCTGAGGACGCGGCTACGCAGATGAACGAGCTGAACCAGCTTTACAACGTGGACGTGAGCACCTACACGCTGCTCACGCAGGCCCTGCACGCCAACAGCGGGCAGGAAGTGTTGGTCGACCATTTGGCGCAGAGTACGCCCGGTGAGGAAGTGGTATTGTTTAACCAGGTGCCGGACGGCAACGGCGGGCAGGAGTTGCCGGCTAATCCGCTGTTTGGTGAGTTGGTGACGGGCACGCCGATTATTACGCCGCCAGTTGACTTCGCGCAGGCGTTGGGATAACCTATAGTAAAATAAAAAGCCCCGCTTGCGTTACGCAAGCGGGGCTTTTTATTATGGGACCGGGCCGGTGCTGAGGCTTATTTCACAAGCGCCGGGGCAGGCGCTACGACGGCGGCTGTGGCAGTTTTTTTCACGCAGCAGCTGGCGCCGGCTTTCTCATCTTTAGTGCACTGCATTTTGACTTCGGCGGCACCTTTCTTGGCTTTTTTGCCGGGCTTGCCGTCGTTGGCGGCGGCGGTGCCGATGGTAGCCAGCAGGGTCAGGGCAAACAGGAGGTTTTTTATGGGTTGGGAATGTGGAAGAGTTGGGAGAAGTTGAGGCTGACTAGCGACGCCCGTAAGCGCGGCTGCCCATCTGCGGGCAGGCGCTATTTCTTGACCAGGTCCATGCCGCATTTCGGGCATTTGCCGGGCTGGTTGGCCACCACTTCGGGGTCCATGGAACAGGTGTATACTGCGGCGGATGCGTCCGAACTGTTGGAGGAACCGGGAGTGGCGGCGCTGTCCGTGGCCGTGGCCGAGCCAGTCGCCGTGCTGGTTTCCGCGTTGCCCTTGTTGTCGGAACAGGAAGTGGTGGCGAGGAGGCTGGTAAGTACCAGGCCGAGAAACAAAAGCTTTTTCATGGTTTGGAATGGGGAATAAATGACAGGCGCTGGACCGCAGCACCAGAACGGTTTTTTGTGAGTAAAATAAGAATGGATGCTTACATGGATGGGACCGAAAGGCCGCTGCTTACATTTTCATGTTGGGGTCCATGCCCGCCATCGGGTCGGTGCCTTGGTACAGCGCGTACTCGCTTTCCAGTAGGTAAGCTCCGCTGACCACGACCTGCGCGCCGGCGGCCAAGCCCCCGGTGATGGCCACGGTCTCGTCGGTTTCGGCGCCCGTGGTGACCTTGAGGCGGCGGAAGCGGCCAGCAGCATCCACTTGCTGCCACACGTAGCTGCCGCGGCTGTCGCGCAACACCGCGTCCTGGGGCAGGGTTAGGGTTTGGGCGGTTGCGGTGTTGCCCCGACTGGACATGGACAGGCGCACGTTGGCCTGCATGCCGGGCTGCAGCCGCCCGCCGGGGTTGGGCACTTGCACGCGCAGCAGGGTCACCTTGCTGTTGGCCTGCCGTTCCGGGCTTAGAAAGACCACCCGGCCGGTGTAGGCATCGGGCAGCCCGGCGACTTGTACCTGCACGGACTGGCCCATTTCGACGCCGGCTACTTCCTCGGGGTAGAGCTGGGCTTCAACCCAGACGGAGGAAAGGTTGGTGAGCGAAACCAATAACGTGCCCTCGCCCACGTACTGCCCTTCCGTCACGCCTACGGCCTGCACCAAGCCCGCCTGCGGGCTGTAAAAGGTCAACGACGCAGTCGGCCGGCCCGTGGCGGCCAGGGTGCGTAGTTGGCCCTCGGTAAGACCCAGCAGCCGCAGTTTTTGGCGGGCGCTGGCCACCAGGCGGCCGTACTGGTTCCCGCCCGGACCCACGGCCCGCTGCTGAGCCAAGCTGAGCACGTACTCCTGCTGCAAGGCTTGCAACTGCTCGCTGTAAATGGACACCAGCGGGGCCCCCGCGCGGATGGCCTCGCCGGTCTGGCGCACGAACAGGCGCTCCACGCGCCCGGCTACCCGGCTGCTCACCGTACGGGTCTGGTTGGCGTCGGCGGTGACGGTGCCTGTGAGCACGGTGGTGCCCGAGGCCGTACCGGCGGGGCTGCCGACGCCACCCAACGCGGCTACGCGGATGCCCGCCAGTTGCCGCTGTTGCGCGCTGAGCATCACCTCCGGCGCGGCGGCGGCCCCGGACGGGGTTGGAGCCGCCGCCGCGGCCTTGGTCGCCTTGACGAGGTCCATGCTGCAAATGGGGCATTTGCCGGGCTGCTCGCGGCTGATTTGCGGGTGCATGGGGCACATGTAGTGCGTGAGTGCCGCCGATGAGGCGGTCACGGACTGAGTGGAAGCGGTCGGCTTTGCCGCTTGCTTGGTGGCTTTTACCAAGTCCATGGTGCAGATTGGACACTTGCCCGGCTCGTCACGCACGATTTGCGGGTGCATGGGGCAGGTGTAGTAGGTGCTGGCGCCGTCGTGGGCATGGGCGTCCTCAGGCGCGGATTTCTGGCAAGCCCCGGCCCCGAAGGTCAGCAGGGCCGCCAGTAGCGCGAAGGCCAGCAAGCGGCCCCGGGTCCAGCGGGTAAGCAAGTTAAGAGGCTTATTCATCGCGGTAGTCGGTTTTGGCTGAGGTTGAGGCGGCAGGCTGAGCGCCCGTCAGGGTTCGAGCGGTTTGCACAAACCCTTCGCTATCGACCAGAAACTGGGCGTTGGCGGCCACGGCGTCCTGCGCGCTTACGCCCTGCAGGACTTGCACCCGGTCGGCGCTGCGGCGGCCGGTCTGCACCGTTACGGCCTGGAAGGCCCCGCCGCGGCGCACGAATGCCACCTGGCGATTGCCCAAATCAACCACCGCGGCCCGGGGCAGCCACAGCCCGCCGGCGGCCGGCACGTTGACGGTGCCCGTAAGCAGGGCGCCACTGCGCAGCCGCTCGTCGGCATTATTCAGGTGCACCCGCACGGCGCCGGTGCGGGCACCCTTGCGGAAAAAGGGCTCTATTAAGTCAATGCGCGCCGTTCTCGCCCGCACTGGGTTGTTTTCGGGCAGCACCCGAATGGCTTGGCCCACCTGCAGGGCCGCCAGCTCGTCGGGGCGGGGCTCAAATACGCCCCACACCTGCCGGGTGTTGACCACCCGAAACAGGGTTTGGCCCATCGCCACGTACGCGCCTTCGGTGAGCGTGAGCCCGGCTTCGGCCGGCATGGGGGCCGCGGCCGCGGCGCTGCGCATGGCCGGGGCACTCCCGCCCATGGGGTCGCCTCCCCCACTGCCCATGCCACCACCAGCCGGGGCCGAGGGCGGCGGCAGGGCCGCCCCGGGCTGGGCCGGCTGCTCGACCACGTACCCGGTGTAGGGACTGTAGATGGCCACGCTGTAGGTGGGCTTGCGAGTGGCGATGGTGCGGTTGATTTGCGCATCGGTGAGCCCGAGCAGGCGCAGCTTCTGGCGGGCGCCCCGTAGCAGCGTCCGGTTCTCGGCGTCTTGGGTGAGGATGAAAATGAGCTCCTGCTGGGCCGTCACCAGCTCGGGGCTGTAGAGCTCTAGCAGTTTCTGGCCCTTGGTGACGGGCTGATAGTTGAAGCGCACGAGCAGCTTTTCTATCCGCCCCCCGAAGCGGGCCGCAATGACTTCGGCGCGGCGGGTGTCGTATTCCACCCGGCCGGTCAGCGTGAGCGTGAGGTCCGGGGCACCGGCAGTGGGGTACACCGTGGCCTGGGTGGAAACCACCGTCGCATCGGGCGACTTGAGCAGGTTTTGCAGGCTGGCGCTGGCCGGGGCCTGGGTGCCGCCGGCTTTGGGCTTTTTCACCAGGGCCATGCCGCAAACGGGGCAGTCGCCGGGTGTATCACGAATAATTTGCGGGTGCATGGGGCAGGTGTACACGTCTCCGGCCTGGGCCTCGGTAGTGAGGGCTGCGTCCGTCGGCTTTTGGTCGGTCCCGCAGGCGCCGAGTACCAGCGCCAGGGGCAGCACCAGCAGGAGTGCGAGCCGGGCCCGCCGCGGGCTATTGTTCCAGCTCTTTTTCATAGTCGATTTGCTGCGTGAGTTGCTGCTGGAGGTTGTCGAGGTATTCCAGCCGGGTGCGCTTGAGCGCGGTCCAGGCCTCGAGCACCTGAAAGAGCTGGCCGGTGTTCTGCTCGTAGGCCAGCATGGTGGCCTGATAACTGCGGCGCAGGGCCGGCAGGATGCGCCGCTCGAAGGCGCGGGTCTGGTCGCGGCGCAGGGTGAGGTCGGTTTGCAGGCTGGCGAGCCGGCCGCTGGCTTCGTTGAGCACGTCCTCGCGCTGCTTGCGCAGGGCCTGCGCCTCGAAGCCCAGGGCGGCCGTGTTGGCCTTGTACTCGCGGGCGGCCCACGGGGCGAGCGGAATGGTGACCATGCCCATCAGGCTGAACTGGTTGGGCGTCGTGCCCAGCCCGCGCATGTGGTCGTAGCGCACGCCGAAGTCGGGCCGGCGGCGGCTGGCTTCCAGGTCCTGGCTCAGGCGCACGGTGGTCAGGGCCCGGTCCAGGCTGCGAATGTCGCTGCGACGACCGGCCAGCGCGGCGGTATCCGTGGGCGCCAGCGCCAGGGTTGCAGCCGCTAGCACGGCGGTGTCCACGGCAAAGGCCTCGCCGCGGGGCCGGTTCATGAGCGTGTTGAGCGCAATCTGGTTTTGCGTAGCCCGGGCCGCGGCCTGCCGGTGGTCGTTGAGGTGCATTTCCAGCCGGGCCTTGGCGTCGTAGATGTTGGGCAGCGTGGCTTGGTTGTAGGAGTAGCGCGCCTCGGCCAGCTTGATGAGGAAGCGCAGCAGCTCCTCGTTTTCGTCCAGCACGGCCAGCTTTTTGGTGAGCACGGCCTGCTCCACGTACAGGGTTTTGGCCTGGGCCCGCAGTTGCACCACGGCGTTTTGCTGGTCGGCCTGCACCACGGCGGCCTGGCTGCTCAGGTAAGCCCGGCGGGCGCGCTGCTTGGCCGGGTTGGGCAGCATCTGCTCCACCGACACCATCTGCATGCCCTCGCCCTGCCCGTTGTTCATCTCCCGGATGGGGCGCTGGTTATAGGGCGTCATCCAGTAGCCGGCGCTGAGCTTGGGCGCTTCCCAGCTGCTGGCGCCGGCCACGGCCGCTTGCTTGGCCTGGGCCTGGTACGCATACTGCTGCACCGCGGGGTTGCGGCGCTCGACGCGCCGCAGCACCGAGTCGAGCGACAGCACCGGGGCGCTCGGGGCCGCCATGTGCATGTCCTTGCCCATCTTTTGGCCGTGAGCCAGTTGCGGGCCTACCGCCAGCAGGGAGGCGACCAGTAATAGATTAAGCCAGTAGTTCATGGGGCGACGATTAATGGGTGACTTCCAAAACATCGATTTTTCCGAATTTGCGCAGCTCGTATTCCTTGGTGTAGAGGAAGATGAGCGGCGTGACGAGTAGAATGTGGGTGGCCGAGGTGAACACCCCGCCTATCATGGGCAGCACGATGGGCAGCATCACGTCCGAGCCCGTGCCGGTGGCCCAAAGCACCGGCACCAGGCCGAACAAGGACACCGATACGGTCATCAGCTTGGGCCGCAGGCGCTTGGCAGCACCGTGAAACACGGCCTCCTGCAGGTCTTGTTTGGTAATCGTCTCAGCTGAATTGCCTTTCTCGGCCACCAGCCGCTGCATGGCATCATTCAGGTAGATGACCATGATAACGCCCGTTTCCACAGCCAGCCCGAACAGGGCAATGAAGCCCACGGCCACCGCCACCGACAAATTCACCCCGTAGAAATACACCATGTAGGCCCCGCCGATGAGGGCGAAGGGTATGGTGATGAGGCTCATAAAGGCCTCCCGCACGGAGTGGAAGGCGAAGTACAGCGCCCCAAAAATCACCACCAGCACCAGCGGCAGAATCAGCTTGAGCGTGCGCTGCGAGCTAATCAGGTTCTCGTACTGCCCGCTCCACTCCAGGTAGTAGCCCTGGGGCAGCTGCTTCTCCAGGCTTTGCAGCTTCTGCATGGCGTCGTTCACAGTGCTGCCCAGGTCGCGGCCCCGCACGTTGAAGAGCACCGCGCCACGGAGCTGGGCGTTTTCCGAGCTTATCATGGGCGGGCCCTCGGCGTAGCGGATGGTGGTGACGGCCGATAAAGGCACCGGGCCGAAGCCGGCACTCTGGATGGGGATGCGCCGCAGGTCGGCCAGGCTGTTGCGGTAGTCCTGGGCCAGGCGCACGTTGATGGCGAAGCGGCGCCGGCCCTCCACGGTGCTGGCGATGGGCGCCCCGCCGATGGCCGATTCCACCACCTCGTTCACCTGGTCCACGGTCAGGCCGTAGCGGGCCAGCTCGGGGCGGTTCATCTCGATTTCCAGGTACTTGCCTCCCGTCACGGGCTCCACGTACAGGTCTTCCACGCCGGGCACGCCTTTGAGGGCCGCGTTGACTTGGTTGGACACCTGATTGATGGTGTTCAGGTTTTGGCCGTACACCTTCACGCCCACGTCGGTGCGGATGCCGGTGCTCAGCATGTTGATGCGGTTGATGATGGGCTGGGTCCAGCCGTTCACCACGCCCGGAATCTGGAGCTTGCCGTTCATCTCGTCAATCAGCTTGGCCTTGGTCATGCCTGCGCGCCACTGGTCGCGGGGCTTGAGCAGAATGATGGTTTCAATCATGTTGATGGGCGAGTTGTCGGTGGCCGAGCTGGCCCGGCCGGCCTTGCCCAGCACGCTCAGCACCTCCGGCACCTGTTTGATAATTTTGTCCTGTACCTGCAGAATGCGCTTCATCTCCGTGTTCGACACGTCGGGCTGGGCCACGGGCATGAACAGGATGGAGCCCTCGTTGAGCGGCGGCATGAACTCGGTGCCCAGGCTCATGACCAGCGGAATGCTGACCAGCAAGGCCAGGATATTGATGGCCAGCGTGGTTTTGCGCCAGCGCATCACCCAGTGCAGCATGGGCGAATAAATGCGCTCCAGGAAGCGGTTGAGCGGGTTCTGGTCCTCGGTTTTGAACTTGCCCTTGAGGAAAAAGGAGATGAGCACCGGGGCCAGCGTCACGGCCAGGATGGCGTCGATGATGAGGATGAAGCTCTTGGTCCAGGCCAGCGGGTGGAACAGCTTGCCCTCCTGCCCGGTGAGCAGAAACACCGGAAAAAAGGAGGTGACGATGATGATGGTCGAGAAGAAGATTCCCCGCGACACCTGCTTGCTGGAGGACTCAATGATGTCGAGCCGCTTTTGGTTATCCATGGGAGTTGATTTTGGTAGTCGGTTCCGGCTAATCGGCAACCGAAAAAGGCTGTCGTGCTGAGCGGAGCGGAGCGCAGTCGAAGCATCTCTACCGCCTCGTTGCTTCGATTGAGTTACTGCTGCGGTAGAGATGCTTCGACAAGCTCAGCATGACGTTCATGACGTTCATGACGTTTGGGTGGGAGTGGCTGAAGGAGCCGGTGGGCCAGCGTCCAGCGGGCCGCCCGCCGCTTCACCAGCCTGGTACTCGGCTAGGTTGCGGTAGGCGTTTTCGGTCATCACGATGCCGTTGTCGACGATGACGCCGATGGCCAGGGCAATGCCGGTGAGCGACATGATGTTGGAGGAGATGTCGAAGGCGTTGAGCAGAATGAAGCTCGTGGCAATCGTAATGGGAATCTGAATCAGGATGCTCAGCGCGCTGCGCCAGTGAAACAGGAACAGCAGCACGACCAGCGACACCACCACCATTTCTTCGATGAGGGTGTGCTTGATGGAATCCACCGAGTCCTGAATCAGCCCGCTGCGGTCGTACACCAGTTGGAACGAAACGCCCGGGGGCAAACCGGCCCGGATTTGCTCCATCTTGGCTTTGACCCGCGTTATCATAGCGTCGGCGTTTTCGCCGTAGCGCATCACCACGATGCCGCCGACGGCCTCGCCCTCGCCGTCGAGGTCCATGATGCCCAGGCGACTCTCGCCCGTCATCTGCACCGTGGCCACGTCCTTGATGCGCACCGGCGTGGTGCCTTGGGTGATGACCGGCACGTTTTCCAGCGTGGCCATATCCTGGATGTAGCCCGTGGTTTTGATGATGTAGCCCACGCCCGACTGCTCGAACTTGCGGCCCCCGGCCTCGTTGTTGTTGCTGCGCACCGCGGCCAGCACCTGTGGCAGCGTCAGGCCGTAGTACGTCATTTTGGTGGGGTCCACCGTCACCTGGTACTGCTTCTGGAAGCCGCCAAAGGAGGCCACCTCGCTAACACCCGGCACGTTTTGCAGACCGAACTTCACGTACCAGTCCTGCAGGGCGCGCTGCTCGCCCAGGTCCAGGCCCGGGGCCTTGAGCGTGTACCAGAGCACGTGGCCCACGCCGGTACCGTCGGGGCCCAGGGTGGGCGTGACGCCGGCCGGCAGCAGTCGCTGAGCGTAGTTGAGGCGCTCGAGCACCCGCTCGCGGGCCCAGTAGATGTCGGCGTCGTCCTCAAAAATCAGGAACACGAAGCTCATGCCGAACATGGACGTGCCGCGCACGGACTTCACCTTGGGCAGGCCCTGCATGTTGGTCACCAGCGGGTAGGTCACCTGGTCCTCCAGGATTTGAGGGCTGCGGCCCATCCACTCGGTGAAGACGATGACCTGGTTTTCGGACAGGTCGGGGATGGCGTCAATTTTACTTTCGCGCACCGAGTACGCGCCCCAGGCGAAGAGCCCGGCGGCGAGCAGCAGCACGAGGTAGCGGTTCCGCAGAGATAGGGAGATGAGTCGCTCAATCATATCTGATTAGCAGCAAGAAGATGGATAGCGTCACAGGGCGACGGAAACCCCAAGCGGGGACATCGGCGGACCTGTTGGCTAGACGCGGGTGCGCCCTGCTAGAAGTAGCAGCACGCACGAAAGCCCCACAGCCGACTGGCCGGGGGAAATGAGCATCGTCTTACCAACTAAATCAGAAAGGCGTGTCCGCGCACGTAGGCCGGGCAATCGGGCGGCGGGGCGGCGTGAGCGCCCAGCTTGGGGGCCGGCTCATCCGTGGGGTATGCCAGCTGGGTGAGTTGACATACTAGCTGCAGTACCGCTGGCGCCGGGGCCACGTCGGGCACCTGCAGCAAGAAGTGGGTGGCCGTGAGCTTGAGGTCTTTAACCCCACTGACTACTTGCTGGTCGTGGCAGCAGCCACAGTCGGGCGTGCCCGCGTCCTGGCAGCAGCAGTGCTTATCGGCGTCCTCAGCTACCGTCACAGCCGTCAGCGCCTGCCCGCAGAAATGCAGGCTGTACACCAGCCCGGGGCTGGACAGCAGATACGCAAAGAGCAGAAAGAAGCTGGTGAGGCGTTTCACTAACAAAGCACGGGAAGGGCAACTACTGAGGAAGGCTATTTGGTAGGTGCCACAAATGTACGGGGCTGGCAAACAGGGGTTGTAATAGAATTCCTACGCCCACCTGGTAAGATTTGACAGCCCTAGGCACTGCTAAGGCCCCGGCCGATTAAGAAAAACCGAATGCCACTTGGCCAGAACAATTGGGTTAAGTAAAAAATAAGCCCTGACCGCTAGCTTTTCCCGCTTAGCGCTATTTTACACTTAGGGCAGTCGCCGGGCTCGTTCGTCAGTACTGCGGGGTGCACGGGGCAGTTGTACAGCACGCCGTAGGTGAAAGTGAAGTGTGCCGGGGAGTCCCGCGGGCAACACTCAGTCACCGCTATGTGATTCATCACCAGACGTCGCAATGAGGGACGGCGTCCGGTGATGAAACTGGCGCTCTATCGGACCGGGGCTGCTGACGGTTAGTCAGTGGCGTTATGTATAGGCTAGCCCTGTTGCATAGCCGAGCGGCAGGCCTGCTCGCAGCGGCGGCAGGCTTCGGCGCATTCGCGGCAGTGGTCCATGTGAGCGCCGTGCTTTTCGCACTCGGTTGCACACTTGCCACAGATTTCGGCGCACTCGCGCATCAGGTGCTGGGCGTGCTCGGAGCCGCGGGCTACCAGGCGGGCGGTGAGAGCACAAATGTCGGCGCAGTCACGGTCAATGCTGATGCAGCCGGCCATCATCTTCACGTCTTCCTCTTTGAGGCAGGACGAGGCGCAGTGCTCGCAGGCGGCGATGCAGGCGTTGAGGGCGTCGAGGAGGGCTTGGTTTTGGGCGTGCATGGCGGGAAATGGGTTGGTGAAAAGAAGGTTGATAACGGTAGAGCTTACTACTTCTTAGGGCGGAATGTTGTGACAAGATTCGGGTTCCCGACCAACACAATTCGGGGTTTAGGGGTGGCGCAAGGGAGCTGAAAACCGGGCCCCAGGCATCGGGAAGCCAGAAATAGCTGGCCCGGGCGGGCGCCGCCGGCAGGAACTCTGCCCGGCAACTGCGCGTAACTCAGGCAGGCAAAATCCGCTGTAATATCCTTTTCATCAATCTACAACCGTATGAATAAGCTCCTCCGATTTCCCCGCCTTGCACTACTCCTGCTGGGCGCCACCCTCACGCTCGGCACCAGCAGCTGCAGCAAAGACGACGACAACAACGGCCTGAACACAATTGGACACGACGAGAGCGTATACATGCGCAACATGCACGAGTCGATGGCTATGATGGAAGCCATGCCCAAGACCGGCGACCCGGACAACGACTACTCTTCCATGATGATAATTCACCACCAGTCGGCCATAAAGAACAGCCAGGAAGAACTGAAAAGCGGCAAAAGTGCCGAGATGAAGGCTATGGCGCAGTCCATCATCACCAAGCAGGAGGCCGAGATTAGGCAGTTTCAGGCGTTTTTGGCCGGCCACCCGCCCCGCCTCCCGGCCGTACCCGAGTTCGGGGCCCTGCAGATGATGAACATGATGCAGATGCAGAAAGCTGTGGACTTGCGTCCCCTCACCGGCGACCCGGACTTCGACTTCGCCCAACTCATGGTTGACCACCACCAGGGCGCCGTTGGGAACTCGGAGGCCCTGCTCAAATTCGGCCGCGAAAACGCCACCCGGGCACTGGCACAGCAAATCATCACTGACCAGAAGATGGAAATCAAGATGCTCCAGGATTTCCTGCTGGCCAACAAAAAGTATTAGGCGCCTCCCAGAGTCAGAGGTGCTGGTTACATCCAGTTCTTTATCAGCGCATCAGCAGCGAACCAAATGGTTCGCTGCTTTTTTGAGTGGCTGACCGAAGTAACCGTGGTAAAGGGTGGCAGGCGGTCTGCCGGCCGCAGAACGTCTGACCGGTGGCTGGCCACGCCAGCAAGGGGTAGCGGGGTTACAGATACCGCAAGCAGGGGCCAACGCTCAATTAGCTTTGTGGCACGTTTTCAGGGCACGTGCACTCCCAGCGGTAGACACCCCAGGTAGTCGAGCGCCATGTGTACCATGAAGCCGATGCCCCAGACGCTTCCTGTATCACGACCTGGATGTCGCGGGCCTGTGCGGTGGCGTATTACTCGCTGCGGCCGATGATTTCGCCGTTGGCAGCCACATGGTTAAAACCGTACTGGCCGGCGGTGAAGAAGGGCTCGAAGCGGTGGGGCTGACAATTTGCTTTCACGGCGCGGATGCCGTTTTCACAGCTGGCTTTGGCCGTATAGCCTTCGCTGGACTGGACAATTTCGCCGTTGTCGGCGCGCAGGCGGTACCAGTACTGGCGCTGCTCTGGAAGATTTGGAAGGTTGCCAACGAGAAAGGATAGGGTGAGCACCTATAACGGATAACCTGCTCAGGCGACCAGCCTCAGATGCACGGCGGAAGGGGGAGCGAGGTGCGGAAAAAGGCGCCTGAGCAAGTAAGCGACTACAAGGCTTGGGCACTGCTCGTTCGACTAGCCACTTCCCAGCGCCGCAACTGGCCTTATCCTGACGGACGTTAACCCGGCTTAGCAGGAGGCGTAAGCTGGTTGGTATCTCAATGTGCAGTCCCCTCCATGATGCCTCCATCAACCCCCGACAAGCAGCAACTTCAGCTGGAGCGGTACCAGCTTCTGCAGCAACTCACGGACTGGCTCGAAACGCCCCTGCTGGTGCTGGGCTTCGGCTGGCTGGTGCTGCTGGGCGTCGAGCTCGTCTGGGGCCTGTCGTCGACGCTGGAACTACTGGGAACCGTTATCTGGGTGATTTTCATTCTGGATTTTCTGCTCAAGTTCACCCTGGCCCCGCAGAAGCTGGCGTTCCTGAAAAGCAACGTCATCACCCTGATTTCCCTGCTGGTGCCGGCCCTGCGGCTGTTTCGGCTGGCGCGGGTGTTTCGGGCGGCGCGGGCCGTGCGCGGGTTGCGGCTGGTGAAGGTGGTCGGCTCACTGAACCGGGGCATGAAGGCGCTGGCCGCCAGCTTTGGGCGGCGCGGCGTGGGCTACGTGCTCGGCCTGTCGGCCCTGGTGCTGCTGGTGGGCGCGGCGGGCATGTACGCCTTCGAGAAAGACGTGCCGGACGGTCTGCGCACCTACCCCGAAGCTCTGTGGTGGACGGCCATGCTGCTCACCAGCATGGGCAGCGAGTACTGGCCCCGCACCGCCGAGGGCCGGGCGCTGTGCTTGCTGCTGGCGCTCTACGGCTTTGCGGTATTCGGTTACTTCACGGCCACGCTGGCTACGTTTTTCATGGGCCGCGATGCCGAGAACCCGCAGGCCGAAGTGGCTGGCGCGGCCGCCGTGGCAGCCCTACACGAGGAGGTGCGCCAGTTGCGCGCCGAGCTGCGGCAAGCGCCGCTGCCCACCGCCCCCGTTGCCCCCAGGCAGCCGGATGAGTAGATTTTCAAGAGTAGCGCGTCTCAACCTTTGCCCCGATGCGGGGTATAAAAGGTTGTTCCCTTGCTCAAGCTGCCCAGGATTGGCACGCTGAACCACCCTGATACGAGAGCGCCGGCTCTGCACATGGTGCGAGGAAGCCTGCCGGCACCCGTGGCTGGGCATAGGCTAGCTGTTGTTAACTTTCAATCTCCGCTATGGATTTTTCACTTGCCTGGCAGAAGCTCAACCAGATTGGCCATGACCTGATGCTGGCCCTGCCCAACATTGTGTTTGGGCTGGTGGTGTTCGTGGGGTTTATGCTGCTGGCCCGGGGCGTGCGGGCCCTGGTGCAGCGCGTAACGCGCAGCAAAAAAGACAACTATAACCTCTCCGTGCTGCTGAGCCGGCTGGCCTACGTGGCCACGCTCATCCTGGGGGTGCTGGTCACGGTTACCATCGTGCTGCCGGGCTTCACGCCGGCGAGTTTGGTGAGTGCGTTGGGCGTGGGCGGCATTGCCATCGGCTTTGCCTTTAAGGACATCTTTCAGAACTTTCTGGCCGGCATCCTGCTGCTGTTTACCGAGCCCTTCCGCATTGGCGACCAGATTAAGTACAAAGACTTCGAGGGAACGGTGGAGGACATTCAGACCCGGGCCACGGCCATCAAAACCTACGACGGCCGCCGCGTCATCATCCCCAACGCCGAGCTGTTCACCAACGCCATCACCGTGAACACGGCCTACGACAAGCGCCGCCTGCAGTACGACGTGGGCATCGGCTACGGCGACGACATCGCCCGGGCCCGGGAGCTGATGTTAGAAGCCATGCGTGAGGTGCCGGGCGTGATGCAGGACCCCGCTCCCGAAGCCTTGGTGATGGATTTGGCTGAAAGCTCCGTGAACATCCGGGCGCGCTGGTGGGTGGACCCGCCCCGGCAGGCCGACGTGCTCGATGCGCAGGACAAGGTGCTCGAAGCCATCAAAAACAAGCTCTCGGCTAATGGCATCGACCTGCCCTTTCCCACCCGCCAGATTCTGTGGCACGACCAAACCGAAGCGACCGACGGGAACCGGAAGCAACAGCGGGAAGGCTGGCCCGCCGGCCCGGGCGACGTGCCCCCGGCGCGGGCAGAAGTACCCCGCCCCCCTGCCGCGGAACAGCCGGAACGTTCCCAATAGCCGGGTTTGCGGCTAAGCAGCGCCTTTACACGTAAGGGAGCTTCTTCGTCTTCTTTTACTCGCGTGCTTCCGACTCGTTTTTATTTTTCCAATGCCGTGGGCTCGGTTGATTTCGTGCCCCAAGCCTACGTGTACCTGCACTGGTCGGGGGCGCCGCTGACCAGCGGTGAGTTTCGGGCCCTGTACGTGCACGCCCGCAACCTCTTGCAGCGGCACAAGCTGAAAGCCATTCTGGCCGACCATCAAGCCATGCCTTCGGCCCCCAACCCCGCTGACCAGCAGTGGTTGCTCACGCAGTGGCTGCCCGAAACGGTCGCCGCTACTTCCCTGGCGCGCTACGCGGCGCTGCCCACGCCGGACCCGGCCCGGCGCCTGCACACCGAAACCGTGCTAGAAGGCTTGCGCCAGCGCCTGCAGGTAGCCGTCTTCAGCGACCTGGACCAAGCCGGGGCCTGGCTGCAAGAAGCCTAGAAGTCCCGCGCCGATGCGGGGATTCGCGCAGCTGCTAGTCGGCCAAGCGCGGAAGCACCTGCTCCAGCCGCTCGCGCACTTGCTCGCGCTCGTAGTCCGTGGCCAGGGTGCGCCGGGCGGCTTCGGCAATCAGGTCGGCTTGCTGGCGCAGGTCCCGGCGGCGCTCCGGGGCGTGGGTGCGCTGCCCGATGGTGGCCAGGGCCGTGAGCAGGCGCAGGTACACGGCCACGTTGCCGTCGGCGCTGCCGCGTATCTGGTCGAAGGCGGTGGCCACGTATCCGGCAAACGTGGGGCGCACGGCGATGACGCGGACCCGGGCTTGGTCGGCCCGCAACTGCTGCTCGAAGCGGCGGTCGGCCAGTTGCGCGAGCAGGGCGCCCAAGTGGTCGATGCCGATGATGGCCGTGGTGGTGTCGTTGATGCCCGGCGAGAGGGCCTTGAGGGCGATGTCCACAATCTGCCGCAGGCCAAAGCCGGCGTCCTGCTCGATGGTGCGCTGGCTGCCCAGACTAAAGCAGTCGGTCAGTTGCTTGGTCAGTTCCTCGGTCAGCGTTACGGTTGCTTGCTCGTACCGCGCCACGCTGACCAGGGCCGCACCGCGGGCCACGAAGCCGCCAATGCCGTGCTCCAGGCGCACCACGCCCGCCAGCTGGCGGGCCAGGACGAGCAGCGCTTTCTCGTCCAGACTTTGCACGTAGCCCGTGGCCCGGGCCGGCACCGGCTGCCAGCGCAGTTCCCCGGCCTGGCGCAGCAGGTCCTGCGCCTGCTGCGGGCCGGCTTCCTCGCCCAGTTCTTCGGGAAACAGGCGCCCGATGGCCTTGTGGGTTTCCTCGGTGGCGTGGCGGATGATGGTAGACGCCTGAATGGCCGTGGCCATGTGGTGGATGAAGAATAGCAGCACCCCGATGCTGACCAAGGCCAGCACCAGCCCCATGAACACGGCCAGCGAAGGAATAAAGCCGCCTTCGTCGCCGCCACGGATGGTGCGCAGCACTATCAGGCAGTACACGAAAATGCTGACGAAAAAGCCCAGCACCAGCTGATTGGCCCGGTCGGCCATGAAGTTGCGCAGCACCCGCGAGGTGTACTGGCTCGACACCTGCGCCAGCGTGCTCAGGGTCAGGGAGAAGATGAGGGCAGCCACCGTGACCATGGAGCCGGCAATGGCCGTGAGCATGCCCCGGGCACCGTCGGACCCGGCCCCGAACAGCAGCGGATAGTCCGGCACCCAGTCGTGGCTCATGCCCGCGTCCAGGAACACCAGCGCAAACGCCAGCCCGATGGCGGCGGCTACCATCAAGGTAGGCACGAACCACAGGCTGGCGTTGACATTTTGCCACAGGGCGCGGAGTCGGTTCATGATGCGAGCGGTTAGTGGC
Source organism: Hymenobacter glaciei (assembly GCF_039539585.1). Classification (NCBI taxonomy): domain Bacteria; kingdom Pseudomonadati; phylum Bacteroidota; class Cytophagia; order Cytophagales; family Hymenobacteraceae; genus Hymenobacter; species Hymenobacter glaciei. The sequence goes on from NZ_BAABDK010000003.1 coordinate 27,833, forward strand.
TGGCTTCTTCTGGGGCCTCCCCGGTGCTCAGCCCCAGCTTTTTGACCAGCGGCCCAATGCTCAGGCCCTGCACGATGATGCTGAAAATGACTACCACGTAGGTGACGCCCACAATCAGGTCGCGGGGCATGGACTCGGGCAAGGACAAGGCCAGGGCCACGGAGATGCCGCCCCGCAGCCCGCCCCAAGTGAGCACCCGCAGGGTTTGGCGGTCGAAGGGGTAAAAGCGCTTGAGCAGCACCAGCGGCAGGCCCACCGACACCCAGCGGGCCAGCAGCACCACCACGATGGCCACCAAACCTACCAGCAGGGTCGTGCGGCTGATATCGAGCACCAGCATTTCCAGCCCGATGAGCACGAACAGAATGGCGTTGAGGATTTCGTCGAGCAGCTCCCAGAACTTGTCCAGGTACTCGCGGGTCAGGTCCGACATGCCCAGCTCCCGGCCCTGGTCGCCCACAATCAGGCCCGCCACCACCATGGCCAGCGGGCCGGAGGTGTGCAGCTGCGTGGCCAGGGCCGTGCCGCCCATCACCAGGGCCAGGGTTATCATCACCTCCACCTGGTAGTGGTCGATGCTGCGCAGGGCCCAGTACCCGGCGTAGCCCAGCGCCACCCCCAAAGCGAGGCCGCCCACCGCCTCCTGCAGAAACAGCTTGCCAATCACGGCGGGCGTGGCCTGCCCGGCCCCAAACTGCGCTACCTGGAGTATGCTCACGAACACCACCACGGCAATGCCGTCGTTGAAGAGCGACTCGCCCACGATGCGGATTTCCAGGCGCTTGTCGATGCGCGCTTCTTTGAGGATGCCCAGCACGGCAATGGGGTCGGTGGGGGAAATGAGGGCCCCGAACAGCAGGCAGTAGATGAAGTCGGTAGGTAGCCCGAACAAGGGCAGCAGGTAGTAGAACGCCGTGCCCACCAGGGCCGTGGACAGCAGCGTGCCGGCCGTGGCCATGGCGCCCACGGCCACGCCTTCCTTGCCCAGGGCGCGCACGTCGACGTGCAAAGAGCCGGCGAAGAGCAGAAAGCTTAGCATCACCTGCATGAGCACGGTGTGGAAGTCGAGGCCGCGCAGGTGCTCGCCCGCTGCCAGCACCCAATGCACCCCGAGCTTGCCCAGGCCGATGGCCAACAGCGACGAGACCAGGGCCAGCACCATCAGCCCAATGGCGCCGGGCAGCTTCAGAAAGCGGTGGTTGACGTAGCCGAAAACGGCCGCAATGACGATGAGCAGGGCCAGGGTGTTGTATAATTCCATCAATAGGCGGGTACGAGTTGGAAAGGGGTATACCCTAATTCAGCGGGCTTTGTTGACAACGCTGGCGGCAGGGCCGCTGAAGTCGCAGGAGCCAGCCGTTGGGTAGTTTGCCGACAAGTTGATATTTTTCCGGTCCAAACACCACACCTAGCGTACGGGTATCCATTGCTCTCTTGCCTATGAACCTTCCCCTTTACCGCTGGCTGCGCGACCGGTTTGACCTGGTGCACGACATGGCCGACCCGGCCGACATCGTGGCCAACGTGGAAGAGGGCGTGAGCTTTCGAGGCACCAACCTGTGGGTGCTCATGTTCGCCATTCTGGTCGCTTCGGTGGGGCTCAACGTCAACTCGACGGCCGTCATCATCGGGGCCATGCTCATTTCCCCGCTCATGGGGCCCATTGTGGGCATCGGGTTCGGGGCCGCGACGGTGGAGGTGAACCTCATCAAGCGGGGGTTGAAAAACCTGTTCATCGCGGCGGGCATCAGCCTGGTTGTCTCGACCCTGTACTTCCGGCTCACGCCGCTCACCGACGCGGGCTCCGAGCTGCTGGCCCGCACCCAGCCCACCACCTGGGACGTACTCATTGCCTTGTTTGGCGGCGCGGCCGGCGCGGTGGGCCTCACGCGCCGCTCGCGGGGCAATACCATCCCGGGCGTGGCCATTGCCACGGCCCTGATGCCGCCGCTGTGCACGGCGGGCTATGGGCTGGCTACGGCCCACTGGGATTACCTGTTCGGGGCGCTGTACTTGTTTTTCATCAACAGTGTATTCATCAGTCTGGCCACGTTTTTGGTGGCCCGCATCCTGCCCCTGCCGCACCACACGTTCGTGAGCCGGCCGCGGGCCCGGCGAGTGCAGCTGGCCATCTGGGCCGTGGCCCTGCTCACGGCCGGTCCCAGCGTGTACCTGGCGGCGCGCATCGTGCAGCGCACCGTGTTTGCCCACAACGCCCAGCAGTTCGTGGACGAGCAGCTCAACTTGCCGGGCACGTTCGTGGTCACGCGCCGCATCGAGGCCGACGCCCGCACCATCAACGTGCTGCTGACGGGCGAACCGCTGACGCGGGCCCAGCTGCGCCAGGCCCGGAGCCAGCTGGCCCGCTACCGCATCCCCAAGGCCCAGCTCAAGGTGCGCCAGGGCCTGGCCCAGCTGGATTCGGCCGACGCCCAGTCCATGCGCAACACCCTGCTCGAAGACGTGCGCAGCCGCAACGAGCAAACCATGGCCGGCTACGACGCCCGCCTGGCCCAGCTCCAGCGGGTACTCACCCAGGGCAACAACCCGGCCCTAACCGGCTTGCCCGCCGCCCCCGCCCTGCTGCGCGAAGTGCAGGTGGAGCACCCCGCGGTGCGCCAGCTGGGCCTGAGCGGCGTGGTGCGCCCGGCGGCCGATTCGCTTCGGGCCGACACCACCGTCGTGGTATCGGTGCGCACCGCCAAGCCCCTGCCGGCGGCCGAGCAGCAGCGCCTGCAGCGGTGGCTGACCCTGCGGGCCGGGGGCAAGCAGGCCGTGCAGCTGTTGTTGACCAACTAGCGAGAGGCCACGAACGGGCCATCTTGCGGCGCCGATTTAGGCATGGGGCCGGCGCGCAATGATGCTGGTACCCCCCCCGTGGCAGCCCTGGTGGCGCAGGAAACGTATTGCGCTTGCTGGGCCGCGTGGCCCGGCAACTTGGCTTTCTTCCGCTGCTATGCCCGACGCCCTTTCCTTATCCGACCGATTGGCGCTGCAGCGCACCCGGCTGGCCAACGAGCGCACCTTTCTGACCTACGTGCGCACCAGCTTGGCCATGCTTGGGTTTGGCCTGGCAATTATTCAGCTCTACCCGGTCCGCGCCGGGATGCTCGGCTACGGAGCCGTGGCGGCGGCCGCCTTGGTCATGTTGACCGGCTGGCTCCGCTTCCACCAGCGGCGCAAAGAAATAGAAGCCTGCTAGGCGGCCGCTGGCGGGCCTTGACCTTCGATTTTGGCAACCTTCAATGCCGAGCTGAACCGCGTAGCCTTTTTCGGAGAGGGCGCGGTCCGTCGTTCTCAGCACCAGAATTGCCGCGCCCAGCGGATGAATGGCCTGACCAAATGACAACGTTCAGTGCGGGGAAGAAAAACAGCTCGCGAGTCATACTATAAGAGCAGAAATTAATCTATGCTCGGCTGAAAATCATGGGTCCGGGCTTGCGTAGGTGGGCCCAATACAGCCGACACGACGGGGCGCCCCTGCTGCCAAAATGCTTTAAGCAGGCGAGCATACTTTTTGCGCCCCTGCTCGATGAGGCCGGGCGTGCCCGTTAGCTCAACGCGCCAAACGTTGTGCGGGGCTTTCTTCTGCACACCGATGATGAGGAAGCGCGTGGCCCCGAGCACGTCGAGGTAAAGAGCGGCCTGGCGGTCGTAGTCGTACTTCTCGATGGTGGTGAGGAAGTGGCCCAGGTCAGGGCTGCTGGTGGTTTTGAAGTCGATGAGCGTGAGCTGGCGGCCCATCTTGTGATAGGTGAGCAGTCCGCGGCGCTTCCACTCGTGGATGGTCTGGGGGCAGACGTCGAGCAACTCGGCAGCTTCCTGCACGGTGAGCAGGTCAGCGCCGGCGTTGGGCTCGGCTGGGAATGCGGAGGCTTGCTGCTGCGCGGTTTCGTGCCGGATGATGGCCCGGAGGTCTTCGAGCAGCTGGGCGTAGGGGACGGGGCTAAGGATGAAAGGCTCCATGTGAGGCAGCGCTGGGGGTGTTGTCCAGCGACGGCACAAAGGGAACTCGGTTTTCATGCGGGGTCAATCGGCGGCATGAAACGCGCACGAATCCCGCATGAAATGGTAGTAAGCCCGCATGAAACGGGCTGGCATTCATTGGCTGGCGTGGGGGTTGGGCGGGTGTTGTTCGGGTTTTCCGCGAAACCCACCAGCAGATGGCAGGATTATGTTGACGTTTGCGTTTGACCAAGCCGGCTCGGACAAACGCAAGCCCTGCTAATATATGAGCCCAAAGGTGCGCGGCCTGTTCTACATGTAGTTTACAGGAAGCGGCGGCCACGGAAATGTACAGGATGGGAGTTCACGAAACTCATCTCCTTTTGCAGTTTCGTGAACTTTGATTCGTAGACGAGTTTCTTAAAATCGCCCAACATAATAGCGGTGCTCAGGCCCCTGGGAATGGGTGGCTGCTGAGGTTCACCAAAGCGAGGGGGCGTGCTGCTCATCGGGCGTCCGTTTGCCGCAGCAGCTCGGCCGCTTCGTTGGAGCGTTCTGACGAAGCGGCAGAAACGCTCCGACACGCTCAGTGCTGACGGGTTGACAGCACCACCCCAGAAAGTCCTGGGCAAGCCGACGGGACCTGCGGCGCGGGTCCTGGCTGCCACTGCTAGCCGCGCCCGGTTCACCCAATGGGGAACAGTTCCCGGCTTTTTCCGGCGGCCCGGTGCAATCAGCACCCTTTTTGGCAAAAACCTCTTGGAATCGTCTCTTTTTCTGATACTTTTGAGCTGCCCTTTTTGAGTAGGTGTGGGCCGGGGTATTGGGAACAACTCCCTCAGCCCGCCCTAGCACTAAAAACAACCCATCCTGAAAACACCCCCCATGAAAACAACCTTTGCTTTCCTGTTTTGCGCCTTGTCGATGAGCTTATGTTCTCACGCCCAAATCTTTACACCAAGCCCAAACAACAAGCTCAACAAAGAAGAAGCGGTGCGAATGCTTACTGCGGGCAGTTCTTCCATTACCGGACAATTATTCGCCCGAGACAACCAAAGCGCCATAAAAGGGATAGCCATTTTGAATATAAACAAAAAGCAATACGCGCCTGCGGGAACCGAAGTAATATTAATTCCTTATACCGCGTATTTTAAAGAGTACCTGGAGGAATCCAAAAAACAACGTAAACGTGGCAAGCCGTTGAACCTTTCTGGCGAAGCCCTTGAGTGCATGAGAATCACCAAGGTTGGCGGCAGCGGCGGAAAATACCTGTTCGACAAGTTGAAGGAGGGCACGTATTTTCTCTACACCCGTTTTGACTATGTTCACACGGCCACTCGCACCGACGTTGTAGGTCAGACCGACCATTACGTAAACGGCAGCTACCAAGGCTCCAGCGACATAACCAACAGCTATGGAGTCGGCATGAGTGGGGACGCATTGGTAGAAAAGCTGGTGACCATCGACAAAGACGGGGAAGTGAAGGAGGTTAACTTGAAAAAGACGTTATAGGCGGCCGTGCTTTGCCGTGAACGGAAGCAACGGTAAAAGCCCGAGAACGCGCCCTTTTCTGGTTGTCTGACAATCTTAATGTTCAACCCGAGAGCTAAAAACAAACAAACCACCCCAAAAACACCCCCCATGAAAACAACCTTCGCTTTCCTGTCCTGCGCCTTGTCGATGAGCTTTTATGCTCACGCCCAAGTCTTTACGCCAAGCCCAAACAACAAGCTCAACAAAGAAGAAGCGGTGCGAATGCTTACTGCGGGCAGTTCTACTATTACCGGAGAGGTATTCGCCCGAGACAACCAAGGCACATTGATACCAGGGGTGTCCATTTTGAATACGAACGAAAAGCAATACGCACGTGCGGGAACCGAAGTGGCATTAATGCCTTATACCGCGTATTTTCAAGAATACCTGAAGGAATTCAAAAAACAGCGTAACCGTGGCAAGTCGTTGCTAATTCCCAACGAAGCCGTTGAGTGCATGAAATTCCATAAGATTGGCGAAGGACAAAAATATGTGTTCGACAATTTGATGCCAGGCAAATATTTTATCTATACCAGCTTTGGGTATGTGCACCAGGCTACCCAGACCGATGTCGTGGGCCAGACCGACCATTACGTAAACGGTAGCTACCAAGGCACCACCGATATGACCAGAAGCTATGGAGTAACCGTGGGTGCCGGCGTATTGGTGGAAAAAATAATAACCATCGACAAAGACGGGGAAGTGAAGAAGGTCACCCTGAAAAGGACCAAGTAGGCGGCCGTGCTTTGCCGTGAACGGAAGCAACGGTAAAAGCCCGAGAACGCGCCCTTTTCTTTATCAGGACCGCTACTGGCTTGTGGGCCCGGCGGCCCGCTTTTCTGGCCCTGCTCTACCCGGTCATCAGCTTCGCCGACGGCCTGGCCCGCCCGGGTTCGCGCACCAACCGGCTCGGCGAGAACCCAACCCCGGCCTACCTGACGCGGTTTTCGGCCGAGCGCCAGGTGACGGCCCAGACCCCGCCCGCCTTCCTCGCACACGCCCAGGACGACAACACCGTGTCCGTGCAACACAGCCGGGTGTTCTACCAAGCCTGCCTGCGCCACGGCGTGCCGGTCGAGCTGCACTTCTGCCCCTACGGCGGCCACGGGTTCGGCCCGCGCAACAAAACCACCAAAGACGACTGGACCGAACGCCTGAAAAACTGGCTCGACGCCCACAACCTGTTGACCCGCTGATGCGAAACTTTTCCTTAATCGCGCTGCTGACGGTCGCGCTGGCCGGCTGCGAACAAAAGCCTGGCACAGCTACCCAGCCGCCGACCGAACCGCCGGTGACGGCCACGCCACCGCCCCCCGCCGCAGCCCCGCAGATGCCATTCACTAACTGGCAGTTGCTCCTAATAATAACGAGATATTAACAGGCTACCGCGAAACGAGAGTACGAGAAAACGGTGAATAGAATTCAAGTCGGCGGAAAACGTCGGGCTGTTGCCAGGGTTTGGCCCAACAGTTTATGGCTTGCTACCAGTGCTAAAGCTTGGAGTCGGAAGCTTTCCAGATGGTAATCCAGCGGCGGGCTTCAACCAAGTAATCCTGGAAACGGGCGCTGCCACTGCCGTCTTTGAAGGTGGCGAGGCGGTCACTGAACTTGACGTGGAATTCTTCCTCGAACGCCTTGCGATACACGGGAGCGTCGGCGAATAGCATGAGCTTGGCTTCAAAAAGGGCCCGGTAGGCGGCAGGGAAGGCGCTCAGGGGCGCGGCGGCCTTGCCTTTGAGCTCGCCGAGCTGCCAGTGGCCGGTGTTGACATCGAGCACGCCAAGGGCGGTGAGCAGGGCGCGCAGGTCGGCAGGTTTGAAGCTGCCGGAACACAGCGTGGCTACATTGGAAGAGAGGGGCAGTGGGGCGGGGCGTTGGGGCTTGGTGACGGCAGCGCGTGCTTCCTGCACAACTTCTTCCGTTACGCTCCGGACGCTGCGGATGCGGTTGTTTTGGGCAAAGGGCACCAACACCACAAACAGGAAGCGTAGCAGTTGGATGGTGTTGGCGTCGGTGGGGCGGTACTGCAGGCGGGTGAGCGGCAGGGACTCCCACTCGGCGCGGAGGCTGGCGCGTGCCCCGCGCAGGCGGGCCCGGCCGGTGTACTCGCACAGGGCTTCAGTGAGTCGCACGGCCAGCCAGGAGTAGTAGTACTCGTCGAAATACAGGTCCAGGTCGGTGTCAGTATAGCCGGGGAAGGCGCGGAATTCGGCCTGCAGTTGAACCAGCTCCATAGCGGCTTCGGGGTAGGCCTCACCGTTGATTCCGCCCTGCAGCGTGAGCCGGCAGAGGTAGCGGATGCGTCCTTCGGGCGCGTCGAAGCTGGCCAGGTGGTCTTCGAAGTAGTCGGCTAGGTTGGTAGAAGCGAACGGGCCGGGCGCGCCGAGCCAGTCGCTCAGCGCGTGCAGGAGGCTTTCGTAGGCGTCACCCACTTCGGCGGGCAGCGCGTCGGATGGGAGAGAATACTGGCGCATAGCTGCCGCAGAGGCCGGTTAAGCAAAGGCACGGGAAAACTCATCGAGCATAGTGTCCTCGGTGATATTGACGTAGCGCCGGAACGCCGAGAGGCTCTTGTGGCCGGTGATGCGCATGACCACCTCGGGGCGCACGCCGGCCTCCAGCGCCAAGGTGACGAAGGTGCGGCGGGCGGTGTGGGTGGTGACAAACTCGTACTTGGGCGCCGTGGTGGCGCGCCGCTGGCCGCCGGCATAGCGCACCCGTTCGGTGGGCGCGTCGATTTCGGCGAGGCGGGCCAGCTCCTTGAGGTGGCCGTTTAGCTTCTGGTTGGCCAATGGGCGCAGGGTGCCTTCGGTGACGCGGGCCAGCAGCGGGCGCGCCTCTGGTCGCACGGGCACTGTGACCGTGAGGCGGGTCTTCTGCGTGGTGACGCGCAGGCGGTCGGCCTGGATGTGCTCGGGGCGCAGGGCCGCAACATCCGAAAAGCGCAGGCCGGTGTAGACGCCCACCAGAAACAGGGCGCGGGCGTTGTCGAGGGCTGGGCGGGCGCTCAGGTCGAGGTCGGCCAGGCGCTGCACCTCCTGTCGGGTGAGGGTGAGAATGTCGGGCTCGCGGTGCTGCCAGCTGAATTTCTTGGGGTCGGCGATGACGGGGTAGCCGTTGTCGAGGGCCCAATTTAGAAAGTGCTTGAGCCGAAACAGGTTCTTGTGCACAGCGCTGTCGACGAGGTTGCGCTTGGTGAGCAGGTAGCGGGCGAAGCGCTCCGCGAAGCCGTTGCCCACGGTGGCGAAGTCGACGGCGTAGCCTTCGAGCTGCTGCAGGTCGCGCAGATGCCGCAGCGAGGTGCGGTAGGTGCGCAGGGTGTTGGGACTTTGGGTAAGGCTGCGGCTTTCTATCCACTCGGAGAAGGTGGTGAAGAAGTCGGGGCCGGCGGGCGTGGGCGCGGGGCTGGTGGCTTCCGCCTCGGGCAGTGGCTCGGCTTCGACTGGCTCAGCTACTTTTTTTAGGGTAGCTAGTGAGGGCAGCGTGCCCACGGCGCGGTGGTCGTCGTAGCACTTCAAAAGTCGCTCGCTAGTGTCCTCCAGCGTGTCGTTTATCGTGCTGTTGTTGGTGTGGGAATACCCGCGGGTGAGGGCCTTTTGTTCTTTCTTATCCCACTGCTTGGGCAGGATAGAAATGCCGACGTAAACCTTGTGCCGCTGGCCATCAAAAGTGATGGAGGCGATGATTGGAGTGGGTTTATCGGCGGCGGGATTGTAGAGTAAAAACGTTACTTTAGCCATGTTTTAGAGTGAATTAGTTGCCACTCTAAAGATACTCACGGGTGTCCGACATCGGACAGGAAATCGGACAGTTGGGCCTTTATTAACGGATTTAGTTTGTCGTTAACGGATGAGGCGATTTTGAGAAGTTTGTTTCTGGCTTGTTTGGAGGGATTTGGTGTCGGGATGGGTCAGTTTAGATAGTGCCACTTTAGTACAACTGTTGCCACGAAAAAGGCCCTTAGCAATGCGCTAAGGGCCTTTTTCGTTTGCTTAAGCTACAACAACTTTAAAGATGGAAGCCTGCCACAACTGGCTGTGGTAGGTTCGTTGGCTAGTAGGAGGAACAATAACCTTTATTCTACCTCAAGGCGGCTCTGAAACCGCTCACCTTGTGCATCGGTGGCCCGTACAATGTAAAGGCCGGCAGCCAGCCCACGTACCGAAAAGGTAGCTGCAGGCGTCAGAGTTATTTCGCGCACAACGCGGCCTAGCACATCTATTATTTGTAGGCTAGCACCGGGGAGCAGGCCATCTAAGTGCACAAGGTCGGTGGCCGGGTTAGGATATAGCCCCTTGAGTGATTTTGTGGGAACTACGGTCGGGTCGTGCAAGCGGGCCACAAAATGCTCTAAGGAGCCGGAAGTATTGAGCTTAATGGAGCCGAACGAGCATGAGTCGTAGAAATACCCAGTCACTAAAATGTCGCCTTGGGCATCGAAGCCCATTGACCCAGCACCGGTATCGCCGGCACCCCCTGCCGAATGCACCCAGCGTACTTGTCCCTGCGGCGTGTAAGCAGCTACCAGGGCATCGGTAGAGCCAACTGCGGTGAAGGATACTGGTGGAAGAATCACCTGATTCTGGAATTGGCCAGTTAGATAAGGGTTGTCGCCCGCATCCAATCCTACTTCGAACACGATATCAATGCCTGAGTTGCCGAAAGAGCGTATCCAGAGTGGAGCACCCTGTGGCGAGTATTTGGTTAGGTAGCCGTCGAGTTTCCCTTTGCTAGTGAGCGTAGTGGCACCAAAACTTATGGCACTGTTAAAAGCGCCCCCCATGTACACGTTGCCGGCTGCATCAACTTCGGCCGCCAAGCCGAAATCATCGTCGGCCCCGCCGAATTGCTGTACCCACTCTAGAACACCTGAGGGAGTGTACTTTGCTATCAAAACATCCACGCCACCACGGGAATGGAGCGTAGTGTTTGTATTGAACACAGCATCGGGAACGAATTGGCTAACTACATACACAGCACCGGCTTTCGCGATTACCGCAGTGGGTAAGTAAATGAGATTTATAGCGGGAGAGGGAAGGAGAAGATACTCGTAAGCCCGTATCAACGACTGAGGCACGCCAGCGGAGGAAAAAGTAGCTATATAGGTACCATAAGTGGCGAAGGCTGTCGTTTCGATAGTAGTGTTGCCGATGGTTAAATCATTGTCAAAACCACCTAATACGACCACATTACCGGCTGCATCTACGTTTACCTTCTGAGCAGAGGAATTCGCTGACGTAAAATTCGAGTTTTGCTGAGCCCAAGTGGGAGTGCCTTGTGAGGAATAGCGAATAACGAAGGACAGAAAACTAGTTGCGAAGCCGCGGCCGTTGAGCATGACGCCATTGCCGATTGCTAATGAACTCGTAAAGCCGCCGGCTACATAAACATTGCCTGCTGCATCGAGGCAGATACCATCAATCGACTCATCCGTACTCGAGCCTAGCTGCCGTAGCCACAGCAAGGCGCCAGTGGATGAATATTTGGCCACATACGCATCGAAAAGGCCCTTGCTTTGAAGAGTAGTGCCGCCAATATTGATGGTGCCAACAAAGCTGCTCGCCTCGTACAGGTTGCCCGCCGCGTCAAACACTTTTTCTGTCAAATAGTCGCTGCTCTTCAATAAATTGGCGCTCGTCCAAGCGGGGCTGTTTGGGCCATCGCCGTGTGGCAAGGCCACAGGCACGCCAATAGCAGAACCGCGAGCCAAAGTGTGGAAAAAGTAATACGTGTGGGCACAGCAAAGTGGTAGTGCGAGTGATTGAGCTAACTAGCGAGAGCTGTTTCTGGTGTTTGCTGCACCAGGCCCCGGGCATCTAAGGTAGCAAGCCAGACCCACACTTTTACGGACTTGAGGCCAAGCATTAGGCTCGGAACCGGTGAGGCTTTGTAGGTGGCGCGCTTGGCACTGCTGGATGTTTACTCGCGGGCAACGGCAGAAGAAGAATGATAGATTGCGGCCGGGCAAGATGCGCGCGCCAGAGCCGGACCTCCCCGATTTCCTCAGAATCAGGCGCGATGTTCGGCGCGCAAAATTCGTTAGCGACTCCTATGAAAAAAAATACCGAAGTCACCCTGCTGTTCTGGATAATGAAAATCTGCGCCACGACGCTGGGCGAAACGGCCGGCGACCAGCTGGCCCAGACCATGAAGGTGGGCTACGCCGTGAGTTCGATGATTCTCATCGGGTTTTTCCTGGCTACGCTGGCCAGGCAGCTGGTGGTGCGGCGCTACATTCCGGCGCTGTACTGAGCCGCGATTCTGGCCACCAGCACAGCCGGCACCACCATATCGGACTACATGGACCGCACCCTGGGGCTGGGCTACGCCACGGCCTCGGCTATTTTAATGGCTATTCTGCTGTTTATTCTGGGTGCGTAGTGGCCGCCCTAGAAGTCGCTGTCTGTAACCGACGTGCAGTCGCGCCGGGCCGAGCTGTTCTACTGGGCGGCCATCCTGTTTTCGAACACGCTGGGCACGGCCTTGGGCGATTTCCTGGCCGGTGATTCGGGCTTGGGTTTCGGCGGCGGGGCCCTGCTGATTGGGGGTGCGCTGGCCGTAGTGGTGGCGCTGTACTACTTCACCAGCATCTCGCGGGTGCTGTTGTTTTGGCTGGCGTTTGTGCTCACGCGGCCGTTCGGGGCCACATTTGGCGACCTGCTTACCAAGCCCGTCGAGAGGAGCGGCCTGGGTTTCGGCACCCAGGGTTCGTAGCTTATTCTGTTGGACCTGTTGGTGGCGCTGGTGGTGTATAAATCGCTATGGAAACGCCCGGTAGCCGTGCGACCGAACGAGATGATTTGAGCGGTGTAGAGAACAATGTAGAGACGCGACCTTTCGCGTCTCGGCGGTGAACGAAAGCCGCGCGGCGCAAACGCGAGACGCGAGGGGTCGCGTCCATACATTATTCTGATAATTCCTGCTGCTAGCTCAAAACTCCACAATAAACCCCACCGTGGGCACTACCAGCGCGTCGCTGTCTGGCAATAAAATCGGCACGGCGTTGCTGCCGTCCGGGCGCAGGGGCTGGCCGTCGGTGGTGGTGTAGGCCGAGTTATCGGCCAGGCGCTCGAAGGTGTAGGTGGGTACGGATACGGGCTTGGCCAACAGTGCATTCTGCACGTCGATGTAGAAATCGAAGCTCAGCCGGCGCAAGCTGATTTTCTTGTCGAGCCGCAGGTCCAGCTGCTGAAAAGGCTTCAGCCGTTGCGTGTTCAGCTGCGCATAGTCGAGGACGCCCTGGCCCACGGCCTGGTAGCTGGCGCGACTGGCGGCCGCATCGTAGGGCGTGTAGGGGCCGCCGCCGCCCACACGGTACTTGGCGCCCAGCTCCCAACCCCGGCCCAGCTTGTAGCCCAGCAGCGCCGAGCCCAGGAAGCGCGTGTCCCAGGCCGTGGGCCGGTACACGCCATCGGCCCCGTTGAACTCGGAGCGAAAGGCCGTGAGCGACACAATGGCGAAGAGCTTGCCGCTGAGCTTCTGTTGGAAAAAGGCCTCGGCCCCGTAGGAGCGGCCCTGGCCGGTGCTCGTGATGGCCTCGTTGCCGATGGCGTTGAAGTCGCCGCCCAGATTGGCCAGGCTGATGCCGTCGCGGGCGCTCACGGGGTAGTAGGCGTACTTTTTATAGAAGCCTTCCAGCGTGAAGCGGGTGCCTGCGCCGGGCAGCCACTCCAGCCCCGCCACCGCGTGGTCGGACCGAACGTAGCGGCTGCCCTCGTTCACGAGCCGGCCGCCCGCGTCACGGTAGCCCAGAATGGTGCTCGGCGGAATCTTATAGTAGCGGCCGAGGCTGGCGTTCAAATTCAGCGTCGGCAGCAGGGCGTAGCTCACCGACGCGCGGGGCGACAACGTACGGTCGAGCCGGTAGCCCTGGAGCAGGGCACTGGTGCCGTCGGCCCGCACGCCAGCCGACACCGTGAGGCGGCTGTCGGCCCCATAGGTGCGGGTGGCCTGGGCGAAGAGGCCGTAGCGCACAAAGTCCAGGTCGGTGGTGAAGTTTACCGTTACGGCCGGGCTTACCAGTGCGCCGGTCCCGTCGCGCACTTCGGCCCGAATGCGGTTGCGCAGGTTGTTGTCGTAGTGCACCAGCTGGCCCACCACGCCGTAGCTGTACTGCCAGCGGCCCACGCGTTTGTTCACGTCGGCGCGCAGCTTGTTTTCGGTTTCGTGGCTGCGGGCGAACAGCTTGCGGTAGGCTTCCTGCCCGGTGTAGCCGAACTGGAACTGGTCGGCGGCGCTGTACTGCTGGGTGCGGCTCAGAGCTAGGTTCAGGTAGCCGTTGTCCACGAGGTGGCGCAGGTTCAGGCCCACGGTGTAGTTCCACTGGTTGATGGTGGGGTTGTTGCGCAGGATGAATTCCTTGCTGGGCGAGCTATTCTTCGGCGGTACAATTTCGAAATGGTCGATAGCGCCCAGCCCCAGCGTGGTAAGCGTGGTCTTGGGCGAAATCTTCGTAGTCGTCTTAAACTGAAAGTCGTAGAAATCGGGCCGAATGGGCAAATCAATCAGCTTGAAGAGCAGTTGCAAATACGAGCGGCGGGCCGAGGCCAGAAAGGTCGTGTTCTTTGCGAGAGGCCCTTCCAGTGTAGCCGCCACCTCGGTGCCCGACGTGCGCAGGTTGCCTTGCAGCCGCTCCGAGTTGCCATCGCGCTGCCGGAACTGCAGCACCGCGCTCAGCGCATTGTCATACCGCGCCTGAAAAGCCGACGAGCTCAGCGTCACGTCCTCAATAAAGCTCACATTGAGAATGCCGGCTGGTCCGCCCGCGCTGCCCTGGGTGGGGAAATGGTTGATGACGGGTACCTCAATGCCGTCGAGGTAGTACACGTTTTCGTTGGGCGCGCCACCCCGAATGATGATGTCGTTGCGAAACCCGGCTGTGCCGCCCGAGCCCCCACCGCCCACGCCGGGCAGGCTCTGCACCACCCGCGAAATGTCGAAGTTGCCGCCCGGGTTGCTTTTGATTTCTTCGGTGGTGAGGCGCTGCACGCTCAGCGGCGTTTCGGCCGTGGCCACCCGAATGGCGCGGTTGGCCGTCACGGTTACCTCGCCTAGTGCCTGCGGGCTTTTGTTGATTTCGAGGTTGAGCGTGTTCACGTTGCCGCTGCTGATGGCAACATCGGCCCGCAGCAGGGCGTCGTAGCCCACGAAACCGGCGCGCAGGTTATAGGCCCCAGCTGGTACGCCCGCGAGGCGGTAGCGCCCCTCGGCATCGGTCGCGGTGCCGAAGGAAGTGCCGTCCAACGTCACGCTCACGCCGGGCAGTACTTCTTGGGTGGCGCGGTCGCGCACAGTGCCGGCCAGCGTGCCGGGGTTTTGGGCCCCGGCCAGGGTGGCGAAGAATAGGAAGAAGAGCAGCAGGGTAGGTGTTCTCATGCAGCAGCAAGAATCGGAAAAGGAAAATGTTTGAAGCCAACTGTCATCCTGAGCCCAGCGAAGGACCTTATCACAGCTCCGCCGCGTGATAGCTGCAAAGTGTGCGGCGGTGAAAAGGTCCTTCGCTGGGCTCAGGATGACAGGCGATGATGCTTATGACCAAGCCCCGGCCGACAGGCGCCCTCAAATAAATATTACTGCCGGGGCAATCCGCTCACACAAGTCGGGGCGTAGGTGGGTCATCATTCAAAACATCCAAGCATTTATCTATAAAGATGAAAAAGTCCCTGTTTTCCCTCGCTCTCGTTGCCTTGTTCAGCTTTGGTGCAACTACCACCGTTTCGGCCCAAAAAGCTAAAACCGTTATGGTAGGCGGCGCCCCCATGTACCCCACGAAAAACATCGTGGAAAACGCCGTTAACTCGAAAGACCACACCACCCTGGTAGCCGCTGTGAAAGCCGCTGGCCTGGTTGAAACGCTGCAAAGCGCTGGTCCCTTCACCGTATTTGCTCCTACCAACGAAGCTTTCGGCAAGCTGCCCGCTGGCACCGTAGAAACCCTGGTGAAGCCCGAGAACAAGGCTACCCTCACCAAAATCCTGACCTACCACGTCGTAGCCGGCCGCATGACTTCGGCTGACCTGATGAAGGCTATTAAAGCTGGTAAAGGCAAGGCAACCCTCAAAACCGTAAGCGGTGGCACCCTGACGGCCATGATGAAAGGCAAAAGCATCGAGCTGAAAGACGAAAAAGGCGGCGTGTCGATGGTTACCATCGCCAACGTGATGCAGAGCAACGGCGTGATTCACGTAGTGAACACCGTGTTGCTGCCCATGTAAGCTTTCTGAGCTGCTGCAAGCAACTTCGGCAACCGCCGTCGGCCCCGTGCCGGCGGCGGTTGTTTGCGTTTGCAGAAGGCCTGTTACGGCAAGCGCAACGCAGGGGAGCACGGCTACTAGAGGACAACGTGGCTAATTCAAAAAACCGTGTAGAACTGCCAGCCTTCGCAACAGGCGATGTTATTCCGCCAAAATAGAAAGGGAAATATCCACGTTGTCTGTCTTTGGAGAACTGCGTTCCTGGTGCTTGATGGTCCACGACTTATTGGCTCCCAGGCGCGTCACGGTTTCTACCTCGGTGAGGGATGACGTCCAGGAAACGGCCGGATAATCAAAGGCCGGAGTTTCGCGAAAAGTGGCGGGGTTTGTAGGGTCCGAAGCCGTTACGACGACGGCCGTGAGCGTGCCTTTGCTGCTCACGAGCTTATCGGTTACGTACGTTTCTCCGGCAACGGTGGCCAGGCCTTCTAGCAGCACATAGAAGCCCGTGGCCGGCAGCCGAATGTTGTACGCCGACAGGTCGATGGTAAGCAGGTGGTTGGGCAGAGCGGCCAGCTCGGCAGCCGTGTAGGTAGCGGCAATGGGTACCAGATCATGGGCGCTGGGCGTCATCAGCGAATGCCGCTCGGGGGCTACCAACCGCACCCGCACGCGGCCAATAGCGCAGTGCCCAGGGTGGAACCGCACATTTATTTGCTGCACCACCGCCGGGAGCATATTGGCTGCGGGCTGGAATAAGATGCCGTACTGCGCACCCGGCACGATGACAGAGCCATGTGGCTTGCCCGCCTTGGTCCCGATGCTGGAAAGCTCGACTGGCTTGGCTGGGCGCACGCTTACCTCCGCTAGCAAAATGGCATCGGGCAGCAGGCGGAGCGTATCAACCTGACCCGGTAGCAGCGCTGCACGAGTGGCTTCCAGGTCGGCAAAGCCGAGGCTGTGCAGGCGGAAATGCGCAACGGGGCCAGCCAACCCGAACCGCCCTTGCGCGTCTGTAACAGAACCCGCCTGGTTTTGGAGGTCAACGATGCTAACTCCCGCCAGTGGGCGGCTGGTTGTCGCATTCACTATCACCGCCTGGTAATCGTTGGCAGGAGCCAGGCACGACAATAGCAGCAAAAAGGGAAGAGCTAGCAACATAAAATCGAGCGCAAAAACTGTTTTAGCAAAGGAAGCCTTCCCGCCCGCAACGACAGCAGGCTATTTGCACCCTTTCTCTGCCGCCTGCGCATACTCATAGCCCAGGCCCACGGCGCGGCGGTAGAACTCGCACGCCGCCGCCGAGTCGCCGGTATGAGCGGCCAGCTTACCGAGCAGGAAATGAGTGCGCCCATCGGTCGGATTTGCCCGAATGACTTCAAAATAATCGTTACGGGCCTCGTCGTAGCGCTGCAAAGCGGTACGGGCTAGGCCGCGCAGCTGCACAAAGTGCCACGGCATCGCCTGCCCCGCGCGCCGCCGCTGGGCCAATCCGGCCGTAAAATCGGCTTCGGCCTGCGCCGCTTGCTGCAGGTCGAGTAGGCGCACTTCGCCGCGGGCCAGGTGGGCGGCGCTGCAGGTGCTATCGAGCTTTAAAGAAAAGGTGAAGCTTTGTTCAGCTGCTTCGGGCTGAGACAACTTGGCTTCGCTACGACCCAGGTAGTAGTAGGTAGCTGCCTTGTCCCGGGGCGAAAGGTCAGGCGTTTGCAGGGCAGCCTTGAAATCAGCCCGGGCGGCGTGGGGGGCGTCCTGTAACAATAGCTCCAGTTCGCCGTGGCGGCGCAAGGCTGGCGCATAGTCCGGCCGAAAATGCAGGGTTTCTTCCAGAAAGCTGTAGGCTGCCCCAAGGTTGCCACTGGCGTAGGCACGCACGCCGTTTTCGTAGTTGCTGGTGGCCGACACTCGGTCCATCGTCACCTTCACGGCTAGGGCAAGCAGCACGATGCCGCCAATAAAAAGCAGCGTGAGCAGCCAATCGCGCCCATTAAAGCGGGGCTGCTGCTTGGGGATGCGCTGGTAGTGGCGCTCGCGGCTGCCGGCGGGCGGGCGGGTGCGCAACGGGGCGGGTGGCGGCATAGGTACCCCGTACACGTGCTGGCTGGCCGGCCGGTACTGTTGGCGGCGTCGCTCCTCGTCGAGGCGGCGGACAGCCTGGGCCAGCTGGAAATCGTAGGTGGCCCGCTTGCCCGGGTCGCCCAAAATACCATAAGCTACCGCTACGGCCTTGAACTGCTCTTCGTAGCGAATATCGCCGCCGTGTTTATCGGGGTGGTACTGCACCACCAGGCGGCGGTAGGCCCGCTTGATGTCAGCCGCCGAAGCAGTGGCGGCCACGCCCAGGATTTGATAATGATTCTGACTCACGCTGGGCTGCAAACACGAACGACTGCACAAAAGTCAGCCACGCGGCGCAATTTTCCGTAAACCCGGCACAAGCGGCTATGCGCTGGCGCCTTGCGCCAGCAGCTACCGCACCGCCTATTCTTTCTTGCCACTTCTATTTCGCGCCGTATGTTCTCCGACGACGACCCTTCCAAAACGCCCCGTAATGACAGCCTGATTGGCAACCTGACCGGTTACCTCGACACCCGCATCGACATTGTGCGCCTCGAGCTCCAGCAGAAAGCCTCCTCCGTGATGGTGAGCACCATCCACGGCGCGGCTCTGGCTATGCTGGGTCTGCTGTTTATTATTTTCGTTAGCATCTTCGCGGGCCTGGCCCTCAATTCGGCCCTCGACAGCGCGTACTGGGGCTTTGGCATTGTAGCCGGGATTTACCTGGTGCTGCTGGTGCTGGTGCTGATAGGTGTCGACAAAGCCGCTTTCCAGGGCATCGCCAACAAGGCGCTCAAGGACACTATCTATAAATCCGACAAACGTCAAGCCTAAGTACCCTTGCCATGAGTGAGTTGCAAAACCCCATCTTCGACGAAGAAAAAGAATTTCTGGAGCGTAAAAAGCTCGAGTACGAGCGGGCCCTGCGCGGCGATGTCGCGCACATCAAGGAGCAGTCGGCTACGGTAGGCAAAGTGGCGCTGGTAGGTGCCGGGCTGGCCGGCACTGTGTGGCTCATTAGCAAAGCTTTCGGCAGCAAAAAGCACCGCGCCGAGGCTCACCCCGATGGCAAAGGCCGAAGCAAGGAGAAAGCTCCGGCCAAAAACAAGTGGAAGTCAGCGGCCGCCTCGGCCATGGTCTTCATCGACCATTTCGACGATGGCGACCACGAGTTTGGCGGTGGCGTAGGCCGTTCGAATCCTGGGACGCAATCGGCCCCCATAGCAGCCCAGCCGGTGGGCGCGCTATCTAATTCGGCGTCGGGTCCAGCGGCTACTGCGCCGGCTGCCCAGCCCAGTGCCCCAGCTCCCGCACCCAAAGCGGCCGAAAAGCCCGCCTCTGCTAAACCCGCGCAGTCCAAGCCAGCGAGCACCGACGAAGACCCTTTCCAGGATTTGCCTTACGACGACAGCCGTCGCCTGCCTGCTTCGAAGTCCTTCGATAAAAATGCGCCGGCCGATAAAGGTGTACCTACGCCTGCCATGGCCGCAGCCCCTCGCAACTCGATGGCCCGCGTGGTCGGTTCGGTGTTGCAGCAGTTTTTGCAGTCAGATACTGGCAAGGTACTGGTGGCTCAGGCGGGTGCTTTAGCGCTGGCTGCCGTGACAAAAAAGGCGGGTGAGTTTTTCCCAGCCGACAAAAATGCCGACCTTGCGGACTCCTCCGACGTGACCAAGGCTGAACCAGCCCCGTCGCCCGTTGCTTCGTCTGCTCCTTCTGCTTCCCCGGATGCGTCCAAATCACCCCAGTCTGTATGATGCGCTGCTAACCCGTCGGGTGCATGGCCGCAAGGCACTGGCTGTACTTCTCGACCCTGACAACCTGGATGAAGCCAGCCTGTTGCACCTGCTCGCCCTGAGCGAGGCGCACCCGGTCGACTACTATTTTGTGGGGGGCAGCTTGGTGCTAAGCGAGCACCAAGCTGCCCTTATCACATTAATTAAGGCGCACTCCGACGTGCCGGTATTGCTTTTCCCCAGCCA
The DNA here is from genome assembly GCF_039539585.1 of Hymenobacter glaciei. NCBI lineage: Bacteria > Pseudomonadati > Bacteroidota > Cytophagia > Cytophagales > Hymenobacteraceae > Hymenobacter > Hymenobacter glaciei. Next base: position 47,541 of record NZ_BAABDK010000003.1, read on the forward strand.
CAGCATGCACCTCGATGGCCCGGCTGATGGCTTGCTGCTGCTTTCGCTCATCTCGGGGCGCAACCCCGATTTTCTTATCGGCCAGCACGTGGTAGCTGCGCCGCGCCTGCGGGCCAGCGGCCTGCAGCTGCTGCCCACTGGCTACATGCTCGTCGATTCGGGTCGGCAAACCACCGCTTCTTATATGAGTGGCACCACGCCCCTGCCGCACAACAAGCCCGGCATTGCAGCCTGTACTGCCTTGGCTGGTGAGCAATTGGGTCTGAAGCTAATGTACCTCGATGGGGGTAGTGGGGCTCAAAACCCGGTATCAGCGGCCATGATTGCGGCTGTGCGGGAGGCCGTGAGCACACCCATCATTGTGGGGGGGGGGTTGAACTCCGGCGAGAAAGTATATGCTGCCCTAGCCGCTGGGGCCGATGTAGTGGTTGTAGGCAACCATATTGAAGCAGAGCCGGAATTTCTAGCTGAGGTAGCTGGGGTGGTAGCGTCCTTCAACCGGACAGTTGCCTCAACATCACAAGTAGGCAGCGTGGTTGCTTAAGCCGAGTATTTCTGCTGCTTGGTGCCCAAAGGGCGGTCCAGGGTACGGTTGAGCCGGAACAGCAGCCAGACTGTGCCTCCGGTAGCCAGGGAGCCGCCCAACAAGGCCAGTTCTAGTGCGGCACTGGCAACTAGGCTGGAAGTTGCTAGTAGTGAAATCAGCAACCCCGCTGCAATAACGCCTAGTGGACCACGCAGGCCAACATCCAGCCGCCGGACCAGCTTCCACAAAGCCATGGCTCCAAATAGCAACACCAATCCGTTTCCTGCCATAAGCAAAGTATCGGCCTGCTGATGTCCATGCAGCTTCAGTGCCCACCCTGCGGTGGTAAGTGCTAAGCCGAGCAGAATGAGTATCCAAGCGAGATTAACCAAATATTTCATAGAACGAAATGGCGTTGACAGCCTCCTAAAGCAACTCTCGATGTACTTGATATACAGCAGCAATATGAAGACAAATTTAACTTAAAAAAATACCTGAACCCAGATTTTTTAAGTTCTTCAGTTGTCATCCCCGTATTCCCCTCATAGTAGGATGCTGGTGCTGCCAACGTATAATTCGGATGCATCGAGTACTGATGGCATGTTCGGTAGCTTCCATGTTGAGCCTGCATTAGCTGACAACGTCCAGAAAATTCTGCCCATAAGTGGCTTTCATTCCAAAAAAAGGCCCGAATCCAACACCCGGCATTGCCAGGATATCGGATTCGGGCCTTTTTCGGGAGCCGATTATTGGACTCGAACCAACGACCTGCTCATTACGAATGAGCTGCTCTACCAACTGAGCTAAATCGGCTTGTGCCCAACCAACAATTTTAGAAGGGGCTGCAAAGATAGGCACCGCGTTGGAAGCGACACAACGGCACCCGCAGAAAATTTGGCAACCACGCCAAGGCATCCGCGTTTTAAAAAGCATTTCAACCAGTTCTGCCTTTTGCTATGAAGTTGCTTCCTTCCCTAGTCGCGGGCTTTGCCGGAGCCGTCGCCCTTACTGCGCTCCACGAAACTGTCCGCCGCCTGCGCCCCCAAGACGCACCCCGTATGGACCTGCTGGGCATGCGTGGCCTGCGCAAACTGCTGGGCAAAGCCGATGTGCGAAAGCCCGATGGTGACACCCTTTTTGACCTCACCATGGCGGGAGATGTTCTCAGCAATGGGCTCTACTACGCACTGGTGGGCAGCGGCTGGCATGCATTGGCCCGCGGCCTGGCGCTGGGTTCCTTGGCTGGTGTGGGTGGCGTGCTACTACCCGGCCCAATGGGGCTGGGTACTGCGCCCACCAACCGCACTCCTCAAACGCAAGCGATGACGGTGGCGTGGTACACTGTGGGCGGGCTGGTAGCCGGAACGGTAGCTCGGGCAATGCGGAAGCGCCGGGCCCTCGTAAAGCAATTGCGTCACTTCAGCGTCAGCAGGCGCTGACCGTACTTTGTGGCGGCATTACTGTTTATGACTGTATGAAATTCTGGCTCATCTTCATTCTGATTTTTTTCGCGGTTCGCTACCTGTTGCCCATCGTGCTGCGGCTGGCTCTGGGCAGCTTTGTGCGCAAGCAGATGCGCAACGGTGGGTTCGTGGTGCCGCCCCAGGCCCCGCCGACTAGTGACCGCTACGCTACCCAGCCCGGCGAAGTGCGCGTGGATTTTGTGCCGCCCACACCACCGGAGCGCGACCAGCCCAGCGGCTTTAAGGGAGGAGAGTACGTTGACTTCGAAGAGGTGAAATAGCGCGCAAGGTTTCGCGAAGTGAAAAGGGGTTTCGCAAGGATAGGCAGAACGCCGACCTTGCGAAACCCCTTTTCACTTCGCGAAACCTTGCGCGGGTGGGCTTCGCGCGGTTCTACTGTACCTTCGGGGCCATTTTCATTTTCCCCCGAATTGCCCCGATGGCTGCTGTTGTTCCTGTTGCTTCTGTTTCGCCCGCGCCGCTATGGCAACGGGCCGTGCCGCACGTGCTGGCGGTACTGTTTTTCGTGCTGCTGGCCTGCCTGTATTTTTCGCCCATCGTGTTCGATGGCAAAACGCTGGCCCAGCACGACATCACCCAGTTTCAGGGCGGTGCGCACGAGGCCCAGCAATACGCGGCCGTAATGGGCAAAGAGGCCCTCTGGACGAACTCCATGTTCTCGGGCATGCCCACCTACCTCATCAGCCTGCACTTCCCGGGCGACTGGTCGGGCTACCTGCAAAAGGGCCTCACGCTGGGCCTGCCGGCCGTGGTGGCCAACCTGTTTCTGGCGCTGCTGTGTGGCTACATCCTGCTGGTGGCCCTTGGGCTACGGCCGCTTATTGCCGTAGCCGGAGCCATTGCGCTGGGCTTTTCGAGCTACAACCTCGCCATTCTGGCGGCTGGCCACAACACCAAGAGCATTGCCCTGGCCTACGCGCCGTTGGTGCTCGGTGGCCTGCTCGTAGCCTACCGGCGCGACAAGTGGCTCGGTGGGGTGCTTTTCGCCGTGGGCCTCACCCTGAATATCCACGTCAACCACCTGCAAATTACCTATTACCTGCTGTTGCTGGCCGCCATTTTTGTAGTAATAGAGTTGGTAGCTGCTGCTCGTGCCGGCCGCCTGCCCGAGTTTGCTAAGCGCACTGCTCTGTTGGGGTTAGGCGCGGTCCTGGCCGTGGGCGTGAGCTTCGGCCGCCTCTACACCACCGCCGAGTACAGCAAATACAGCAACCGTGGCCCGAGCGAGCTGAAGTCGGCCGTGCCTACTGCGCCCGGCCAAGCGCCAGCCCCTAAAGCGGAAGATGAGGGCACGGGCGTCGACCGCGACTATGCCTTTCAGTACAGCTACGGCGTAGGCGAAACCATCACGCTGCTGATTCCCAACTTCTACGGCGGCGCCAGCTCCATGCCCCTGGGCGGCAGCTCAAACTTAGCCAAGGCCGGCTTACCGCAGGAATACCTGGCCAGCATGCCCACTTATTGGGGGCAACAGAGCTACACGGCTGGCCCGGTGTATATGGGCGCGGTAGTGTGCTTCCTGTTCATTCTGGGCCTGTTTGTGGTAGAAAAGCGCACGCGCTACTGGCTGTTGGCTGGCACGGTGCTGAGCATTCTGCTGGCCTGGGGCAAGAATTTTGAAACCTTCAACTACCTGATTTTTGACCTGCTGCCGGGCTACAACAAGTTCCGCGCCGTGAGCATGGCCCTCGTTATTGCGCAGCTGGCCATGCCCATCCTCGGAGCGCTGGCCCTGAGCCGGGTGCTGCGGCCCCGTCCGGATGCAGCCCCCACGCTGCCCGGCACCAAAGCCCCCCTGCCCGCCGACGCTTCGGCACTGCTGCCCAAGGTGCTGTACGCTGGCGCCATCACGGCCGGCCTGTGCGGGCTGGCTTACCTGGCCAGCTTCAGCTTTGATTTTGCCGCGCCCATCGACGGTGAGCTGACCAAGCAAGGCTTCACTCCGGAGTTGCTGAGTGCCCTGCGCGCCGACCGCGCCGACCTGCTTCGTAACGACGTGTGGCGCGGGCTGCTCTTTATTGGGGCGGCGCTGGGCGTGCTCTATTTCCACTTGAAAGGCCAACTGAAAATGGTGGTGGCCGCGGCCATCATGGTGCTGCTGGTGCTGGTTGATTTGTGGGGCGTGGATAAGCGCTACCTGGGCGAGAACAAGTTCCAGAGCCAGACCATTGCCGAAGAGTTCCAGCCCAGCCCCGCCGACCAGATGATTCTGCAAGACAAGGAGTTGAGCTACCGCGTGCTGAACATGCAAAACCCCTTCAACGAGGCCCAGACTTCGTTCTTCCACAAGAGCATTGGGGGCTACCACGGTGCTAAGCTGCGCCGCTACCAGGATTTGATTGAGCGTCAGATTAGCACGGGCAACCAGCAGGTGCTCAACATGCTGAACATGCGCTACCTCATCACCGGCGATGCCAAGCAGCCGTTACAGCGCAACCCTGGCGCCCTGGGCAATGCCTGGTTCGTGAGCAGCCTGAAAACCGTGGCCAACCCCGACGCCGAAATGGCTGCCCTGAGCACCCTGAGCCCCGCCACCGAAGCCGTAGTAGACGCCAGCAAATTCCCGCAGCAAAAGGCCGCTACCTACGACATTGCCGGTTCCACAATCAACCTGTCTGCTTACAGCCCCGATGCGTTGAAGTACAGCGTCAATGCTGCCCACGACGGCACGGTGGTATTTTCTGAAATCTACTACGCCGACGGCTGGCAGGCCTACCTCGATGGCAAACCCGTGCCGCATTTCCGCGTCAACTACGTGCTGCGGGCTATGCCGGTGCCGGCCGGCACGCACACCATCGAGTTTAAGTTCGAGCCCAAGGCTTATGCCGTAGGCAATGGCGTGTCGCTGGCCGCCAGCATTGTGCTCTTGCTGGTGCTGGTAGGTGCCGTGGTGTACGTGGTGCGCCGCAATGAGCGCAGAGACGACGAAATGCTTGACGTGCCGGTGCTAGCCTAATTCTGCAGGTATATACCGCCTGAGTACCCCGCAACATCATTTCGGCTCGTCAGAACGTCATCCGTTCATGCGGGCGAAATGATGTTGCGGGGTGCTCGCTTTTGCAGCCAATACTTGCCTATGCTTTCGCCGGAGACTCTTTTGCAGGAGCTGAACGAGCCCATTGCCGCCGCCCGCGGAGTGCGGCTGCTGCTTTGGCGAGATGACCTACTGAACCCCGACCTGCCCGGCAACAAGGCCCGCAAGCTGAAGTATAACCTGGAGTTCGCCCGCCGGCAGGGGCACCATACACTCCTGACGTTCGGCGGGGCCTATTCCAACCATATTGCTGCCGTGGCTGCTGCCGGCCGCCTATTCGGCTTCCAAACTATTGGCCTGATTCGGGGGGATGCCCTAGCCCTTGGGGCCTCACACAATCCTACCCTGGCGCAGGCTGCCGCCAATGGCATGGCCCTTCACTTCCTCGACCGCAGCAGCTACCGCCGCCGGACTGAAGCCGAATTTCTGGAGGAGCAACTCACCCGCTTCGGGCCGGCGTATGTGCTGCCCGAAGGCGGCACCAATGCGTTGGCTCTGCTTGGCTGCGCCGAGTTAGTAGCCCAAATTCGTCAGTTCACTGATTTTGATGCGCTGGCGGTGGCAGTGGGCACGGGCGGTACACTGGCCGGCCTGCTCACGGGCTTGGCTGGCCAGCAGCACGCGGTCGGCGTGGCCGCGCTAAAGAACGGCGGCTTTCTACAAGCGGAAATTGATGCGCTAACGCAAGCGGCCACCGGGATTACCTACGCCAACTACTCGGTGCAGACCAATTACCACTTTGGCGGATATGCTAAATACTCGGCCGAGTTGCTGGGCTTTATTGCGCAGTTTCGGCAGCGGCACGGGGTGCTGCTCGACCCCATTTACACCGGCAAGCTGCTGTTTGGCGTGCTCGATTTAATTGCACAAGGCTACTTCGCGCCGGGCAGCACGGTGGTAGCCATTCATACCGGCGGGCAGCAAGCGTGGGCAGGCTGGGAGGCCCGCTTTGGCCAAGCGCAGGGTTAGCTGCCAGGTAGCAGATTACTGGTTATTGGAGACTGCGTAGTGGGCTGGCGTAGCGGCCAGTGCTTTACGCGTCCAGTAGGCATTCACCTGCTGCTTGTTGCGGCGGTGAGGCAGGGCTTCGAGAGCGCCACCGAAAATTACCAGGTTGCCGTATTGGCTGGTGGTGAGCACCCGCGCCAGCTGCCGGTGGTAGCGCGCGGCTACGATAGTAGCAGCAGCTTCGGCGTCGGGGCGGCTGGTAGGCGCAGTTTGAATATTGTACAGCTGGCGCAGCTGCAACCGGGTTGGCTGGGCCAGCTGGCGCTGCTGCGTGGGCGTGAGGCTGAGCAGGTCGGTGAGGTAAGCCGTGTAAGCTACTGCCGCCAGGTCCACCGCATCAATCGTGTCGGTTGGGGCTGCAAGGCGATGCTGCATCACCACCGGAACCGGCGGCAGCACGGGGCCGGGCCCAGCCGGCAGGTGCAGTAATTGGGCGGCAACCAGGGTAACGAGGTGATGCATAGTGTACAAAGCTAGTCAGAAAGGATATATTGATAGCAGGATGCTTACAAATTTAAGCAGGGATGTCCCGGCCCGCAGTGCTAACCAGACGAATCAACGCAATTACTCGGCCAAATAGCGATACACGGGTTAACCCTGCTAATACAGGGGTTAGCCTTCTGGTCGCGCATGACTTGTAATAGACACAAGGTTGCTTACCTCTAAGGTAGCTAAAACAAACACCACTGGCAACACCGGAGCCAGAAATCGTACGTCCCAGTCATCGACGGTGAGCATGATGATGGCCGTTTGCAGCAGGAACACGCTCGCCAGAAACACCCGGGCCGGTCGCCAAATGCCCGCTCGCCTTGCTCCGCGGGCTGCCAGCCAGTAGGATGGCCACAGCAGCAGCACGCCCAGCACCCGGTGCGCCACCGAGTAGTGGGGCTTGAGGTAACTCACAAAGACAAATAATTTGCCGAGCATCAGCCGGCCCAGGTATACGGGGTTGTGCACCGCGAAGTAGAACACCCGGGCTGCCGGCCCAGTGCCGGGCGGGGGCAACTTGAGCGGTGCAGCCTGGTGCACGGCCCAGAGCTGGTACCGGAAAATCAACTCTCCGCGCTGGTAGGTGTCCATCAAATAAAACGTAGCGAGCTGGTGGTTGAGGGCCACCCATAAAAGCGGAGCCAGCAACGCCAGGCCAAGCAGTGCCGCGCGCCAGGGTCGGGGGTCGGCGCGGCGGCGCAGGGCATCGAGGCCGGCCAGGGCCGCGGCCAAACCTACCACAAAGCCGTTGGGCCGGGCCAGCGCCGTAAGAGCCAGCAGCAGTAGCAAGAGCGCCCAATGGCGTGGCCAACCATTTTGTATGTTGGTAAACGCACCAAAAGACAGCGCCACCAGGCTAATAAACAACGACTCGGTGAGCAGGAAAAGGTTGAACTGCTGGATGTCGGGCCAGGCAATGAAGGCCAATGTGGCCAGCGCCGCTGCGCCGCGGTGGCCTGCTGCCAGCCGCCGCGTGCCCCGGTAAATGGCCCGGGTAGCCAGCGCCGACACCGCCAGTTGGCCCGCCACTATTCCCGGCCAGCCCAATCCCAGCCACAGCCACAGGCTTTGGAACAGGGGGTAAAGCACGTAGCGCAGGTTGTGGCCGGGCTCAAAATAGCCGTGCTCGGCAATGCCCCGGGCATATTCGAGGTAGCGGGCGCTGTCGTTCACGAAATGCGGCCCGCTAAACTTGCGCCAAAACAGCAGCTGCACCAGCACCCACAGCCCCGCCAGCAGCGTCCGGTGGTGGGGCCACAGCCGCAGGGCCAGCAAGCGAAGAAGGGAGGGGAGACGCATACGGACGGCAGTGACGCGCAGTAGGGCGAACTTTGTGATTCGCGTGCCAAACGATAATCGTTGTGATGGCGCAGAGCCGCGAACCACAAAGTTCGCGCTGCTACGTATTTCTCCCATATGAATTTAGCCCGCCTTGTTCGCCGCCTGCTGCCACTACTGTTTCTGCTGACCCTGGGATGGTTTCTGTGGCGCAAAATCGGCCCTGCGCTCAGCGACCTCAACCCGCTCAATGCCGAACCAAAAGTCACCGTGACGCACAACACGGTGCTGACGCAAATAGAGAGCCTTGGCAAGCTGGAGCTGGTGCGCTACAAGTTCAAGGATATTGTGGAGTACCGCCGGGCCAGCCGCTACCCGCTGCTGCCCGATGCCAAAGTGGCCCTCGTGGTGGGCGGCGAAGCGGTAGGCTGCCTCGATTTGCGCAAAATTCGCCCGCAGGATGTGACGTTTGAAGGCGACTCGGTGGTGCGGGTGGTGCTGCCCGCGCCCGAGCTATGCTCCTTCCAAGTGAAGCATAACCAGAGCCGCGTATTCAGCACCGAAAACGGATTTTTTCAGGATGCCGACTTGGTTGACCAGGGCTATAAATACGCCGAAGTACAGGTGCGCAACGCTGCTCTGCAAGCCGGCATTCTGGCCCAAACGCAGCGCAACGCCGAGCAGATTCTAGTGCCGATGCTGCGCACGCTCACTGGGCGCCGCGTGGTGGTGGGCCAGCAATTGTTGCTGCCACAAGTGGGGCCGAAGCAGTAGGACGCAGCCTTTGCTGCGTCCTACTCGTCCTCCTCTGGCACCTTGCCCAAGTCATCGAGGGCCATTTTAATCAGGTCCTGCTCGTAACCTTTACCAGTGAGGTATTGCGAAATCTTCATGCGGCGCACGCGCGGGTTCTTCTCCTTTTCCTGGCGGTCTTTTTTCTCCATCACTTCAACAAGGTTCTGGTAATACTCTTCGCCGTCGATTTCCTTCAGGCCCGCCTTGATGCAATACTCGCTGATGCCTTTTTGCTTGAGTTCCTGCACAATGCGGCGGCGGCCCCATTTCTTCTGGCGGTAGTGGCCGCGCACGAAAGCCTGGGCGAAGCGTTGCTCGTCGAGCAGCTTCTCGCGGCTGAGACGGATGATGATTTCGCCGGCTTCGTCCTCGTCGAGGCCGTAGGACTTCAGCTTTTGCTCTACCTCCTTATGATTGCGCTCCTGGTAGGCGCAGAAGGCGGCAATTTTCTGCAGGGCCTCACCGGGCGTGTACTGCTTGGGCGCTTTATCGGGGTTTTTGAACATTGAGACGGGTTTCGGGAGCGTAAATAACAGAAACGGCGGGCTACGCGTTTCGTTGGTGCTCGCACTGTTTGGCTTGGCTAGGCAACCATTGGCCCTGTTTACCGCATCAGTTGCAGCAGGGTCGTAACTTGACGGGCTTAGTGGTTGTCCTTTCCTGCTTGTATGTCGTTGGTTTCGTTGCGTGTTTTCGTGGTTGTGGTGGTGCTGAGCTGGTTGCCTTTGTGGTCGCAGGCCGGGATTATTAAAGGCATTGTGAGTGGGGCCAACCAGGCCCCGCTGGCTTTTGCCAACGTGGCCGTGCGCAGCGCAGCCACCAGCACCGGCGCCAACGAGCAGGGCCGCTACCAGCTGCGCCTGCCGGCCGGGCAGTACGAGTTGGTGTTCCAATACGTGGGCTACAAGCCGCGCATCGAAGCCATACGCGTGCCCGGCGGCGACACGGCGGTGGTGCTAAACGTGAGCCTGCAGGCCGAGAACTACAACCTGGGCGAGGTGCTGGTGCGCTCGTCCGACCGCGACCCGGCCTACGCCATTATTCAGCAGGCGCAGCAGTGGCGGGCCTACCACCGGCGCGAGGTGTCGGCCTACCGGGCCCGCATCTACCTCAAAAGCGTGCTGCGCGTGATTGACACGCCGGCCAAAATCATGGGCCTGTTCAAAATCGGCCCCGACATCAAAAAGGGCATTCTCTACCTCTCCGAAAGCCTGTCGGACATCAGCTTCACCCAGCCCAACCAGGTGAAGGAGCGGATGATTTCGAGCCGGGTGAGCGGCGACTCGCGCGGGCTGAGCTTCAACCGGGCCAGTGCCGGTCGCAACATCACTTTTTACGAAAACCTGGTGAAGCCGGGGTTTGCCGAGCGCGGTTTTGTGTCGCCCATCGCGGCCAACGCCATGCTCTTTTACAAGTACGAGCTGGTGGGCAGCTCGACGCAGAACGGCGTGGTGGTCCACAAAATCCGGGTAGTGCCGCGCCGCCGCACCGACCCCGTTTTTTTCGGCTACATCTACATCGTCGATGGCTCGTGGCGCATTCATTCCGTCGATTTGAACCTCGGTAAAGAGGCCCAGATTGATTACACCGACGACGTACATATCACCCAGCAGTACGCGCCCATGCCGGGCAACCCCAACGTGTGGCTGATGCAGTCGCAGCAAGCGCGGGCCAACCTGTCGGGTCTGGGTTTTAAGGGGGCTTTTGATATTACGGCGGTGCTCTCGAACTACAGTGGCGTGGTGGCTACTTACCCCACGCCGCCCGAGCCCAAAGCCGCGCCGCCCGTGATAGCCGAGGCCAAAGACGCGCCCGTGGGGCAGGAAACCGCCGCCCAAATCCGCAAGCGCAAGCCCGACCTGCGCGGCCTGAACGCCCAGGTGCGCCGCCAGGTGAAGCAGGCCCAGCGCGATTCCATCAAAAACGACCCGTTTGCCCGCATGCCGCGCGGCGAGGTGCAGCTGGTTGAGAAGGGCGTGAACGAGCGCGACTCCAGCTACTGGGACCAGGTGCGCCCCGTGCCCCTCACGGTCGAGGAAAAGAAAGACTACCACGTAAAGGACAGCAGCGAAGTCATCCGCCGCTCGCGCCCCTACCAGGACTCGATGGACCGCAAGCGCAACGAGTTTCAGGCCGCCAGCCTGCTCATTGGGGGCTACCTGCACCAGAACAGCTTCCGGAAGCAGTCGTACTCGGTGCAGCCGCTCACCCAGATTTTTCAGTACAACACCGTAGAAGGAGCTGTGCTCAATGCCCAGGCCGTTTTCAGCCAGCGCACGGAGGACCGGCGGTTCGTTACGCTCACGCCCACGCTGCGGTATGGCTTCAGCAGCCGGCAGCTCAACCCCAGCGTGGAGCTGGCCTGGCAGCTGCATCCGGCCAAGCGCCGGCAGGTGGGCCTGCTGGCGGGCCGCACCATCGAAAACTTCGACAAGAACTCGCAGCTCACGCCCCTTATCAACACGGTGTACACGCTGCTGGGCAACTACAACTACGCCAAGCTCTACCGCCGCGACGGCCTGGAGCTCAGCTACCTCTCGGAAGCGCTAAACGGCCTGACCCTACGCGCCACGGCCGGCTACTTCGACCGCCACGAGCTGTTCAACACCACCGAGCGGCTCATCCGCAACTCGACCGACCGGCTCTTCACCCCCAACACGCCGGTGAGCGAGGAACTGCCCAGCACCAGCTTCGGCCGCAGCCAGATTTTTACAGTGGGCCTGTCGGCCGATTTCAAGCCCGGGCAGCGCTACATTAACCGGCCCGATGGCAAGTTCAACCTTGGCTCGAAGTGGCCCACGTTCAACGTGCAGGGCCGGCTGGCCGTGCCCGGCGTGTTTGGGGCCGATGTGCGCTACCTGCTGCTGCAGGCCGGCGTGCGCCACAACGTGTCGCTGGGATTGCTGGGGGCCAGCGCTTTTCGCGTGAATGTGGGCGGCTTTGTGGGCCGGCAGCAGGGCCTGACGTTTATTGACTACCGCCACTTCGCCGGCAACCAAACCATTCTCACCGGTAACTTCAGCAACTTCCAGTTGCTCGACTACTACCGCTTTAGCACCAACAACACCTATCTCGAAGCCCACTACGACCACCACTTCAACGGCTTCATCTTCAACAAAATCCCGCTCTTCCGCAAGCTGAAGTGGCAGGAAGTGGCCTCGCTCAACTACCTGCACACGGCCCAGGCGGGCCACTACGTGGAGCTGGGCGCGGGCGTCGAGCACATTCTAAAAGTGCTGCGCGTGGACTTTTATACCGCCCTGCAAAGCGGCCAGCGGCTGGGCACCGGCCTGCGGGTGGGGTACGGGTTTTAGCAGTTGCTGACGCCGCCGGCACAGGATTGGCCAGCGTACCCGGACAAGGCTGGGCCTGCTACCGGGTGGGCGGCGGATTTCTGGCGAGGTAAGCCAGCCGGCCATCGGTGAACAGGTTGTGGAAATAGACCACCGCAATGGCGAATAGCACCGAAAACAGGCTCAGCAAGGCATTGTAGTACACCGGGGCCAGCAGCGAAAACCGGATGAAAACAGTGACCAGCACAAAGGCCGAGTAGCGAAAAATATCGGGATAGTGCAGCGTGTAGCGAAACGCGACGAGCATGAACAGCAAGTCGGCGAAAATGAGAATCAGGTAGAACCGGTCGACCGACTGCACCCAGACGCCGCTGCGTAGCAGAAACAGCAGGTCATGGCCCGAAAGGCCGAGCAAGGTGGCCAGCACCAGTAGCGCAATAAATTGCTTCAGGGCCACGAACTGCTGCCGGTCGCCTGCTTCGGTGATGGCACGGTGGCGTTGCACGCCGTAGTAAAAGGAGAGCAGCAGAAACACCAGCAGCGCGCCGACGCCGTCCGACACCATCTTGTAAACTGATTCGAGCTGGCTTTGCAGCGGCAGTTGAAACTGGTAGTGCGAGAATTCTTTGAACGACGAACGCAGCAGCACCAAGCTCAGAATTTCAATCTGCTTGCCGATGGAGTTGGCAATGGATTGCGGAATGACGAACACCAAGCTTATCATTTCGAAAAACAGCAGCAGGGTAAACGAGATTTCCACCGCTTGCAGAAAATGCACCCGGCCCATCAGGCTACCCGTTGGCAGCCAGCCGAGGTAATTGACCAGGGCCACCACCATGCACAGCACGAAAACGCTCACCAGCACCCCGCTCAGGAAATAATTGGTGCGGCGGCTTTCCCAGAATTCGTGCAACGGGTGGTAGGCTTGCTGTACCAGGTCTAGGAGCTTCATCGGGGGAATAATTTGCCGCCTGCTCAGCGATGGGCTGGCGTGAATATTCAGCGCTTGCACTCGTCAAGAGATAAAATGCGAAAACCGGCTAGCGAACGCTGAGACGCGGTGGGCCGCTTGGCCACATTGTTCTTGCGCACGGGTTCACGCAGAGTATGACAGCGCTTGACACCGCAGCTTAAGCAGTTCATCGGGCGCTGCCTAACGGCTAGGAGCTGTGCCGCCAGCGGGCGGCATCCATGCCCAGCGTCACTAGTAGGGCATGCGGCAGCGTCACTACTGAGGCAGCCAGTAGCGTTAGGCTCACGAGCACGGTGCCACTGGCGGCGTGCGCCCAGGCCAAGCCGAACAGCACCGCCAGGCCAGCTATACTGATGAGCAGCAGCGGGGCCGAACGCCTTAGGAAAAACCGCAACTCTTGTCCCAGGCCTCTCCGGCGCGCGCGCGTGTTGCGGTCCATCAGGGCATTCATGCGCAGTACGTGTTGCAGGCTGTGCCAGAATACGAAATACACGCCCGCGGCCAGCACCGGCGGCAGTACTAGCAGCAGGGCCAGCAGCAGCAGTACCTCCAACGCGTCGACGCGGGCGAGGTCGCGCTGCCCCTTCCGCACGTAGCTAAGCCAGAGTGCCCCGTGGCCCAGCGCAATGGCCAGTGCCAGCCCGGCGGCGGCTGGCCCCAATAGGGCAAGCCCCGCTGGCGTGGCACCCGTCAGGGCCAGCAGTCCATTCACAATGGCTTGGGTTTCGGTGGGCCAGTGCCAGAGCGGTACGGCAAACAGTAGGCTGCCGCGCAGCAGGCTGTGGGCCAGCCACTGGCCACGTCCCACGCCCTGCTGCGGGGCATCGCCTGAGCCCCAGTGCCAGGCAGTGAGCCCAAAAAACAGCAGCAGCGTCAAGCCCGGCTGCTGCCACCACAGTAGCCCGACTACCGCGGCCAGCCCCAGGTAGCCCGCCAGAAAGCCAGCCCAGTACCGCCCGCGTCCGCGGGCCAGTGCCGGGTGCGTGGCCGGCACCACAAACTGGTCGCAGGCCCCGTGGGCCACGCCCAGCAGCACCATGCCCACCAGCAAGGCCGGCCCCAATAGCCAATTGGCCGCTGCCGGCGCCAGCAAGCCGACGGCTACGGCCACTACCACCGCAGCGTAGGAATAGCGCTGGGGACCGGCGGTGCGGCTCCGGGTGTCGGGAAACAGAGGATTGAGCGTCAACATACGTTTTGGTGGGGAGCTCCCCAAGCGCATAACCTTGTTGCGAAGTCAGAAACAAAAAGGGCCCTTAATGGTCGTTCCCGCCCCCCGCAAAACATTTGTGGAGAGCGGGAACGAAGTAGTATAAGGCATAAAGCCGGCCTGGTAGGGTGGGAAACAAACCCAGCCGGCCTTACGATTTAGGCCGGTACGGTGCCTTGATGCGGCGCTGTGGGCATCGTTTCGCGCACAGCAGCCGGGCTCTTACCCGATACTGCAATGCCATAAACCACTAGCCCAAACCCGATTTTGTTGATGGCATCGGCGATGTTGTAGAACAAGTCGACGCTCGAGGCCTGCCAGCCCAGCCCGGTGTTCAGCCAGCCGCCTTTCATGCACATGTAGCCGATGGGGTAAATGGCCCAGCCCACCAGCACAAACCAACCCAGGGCCCGAATGCCCTTGATGACGGCCACATCGCCTGAAGCGCGGGCCAACTGCGCCACTTCGCCGGCCCAGGCAGTGTACAGGATATACACGTAGCCGACGGTAGAAATGGTGCCCCACAACACCGAGTGGCTGGTGGAACCATCGGCAAAGGCTTCGCCGATGTAGCCGGCCACCAGCATCAGTACCGAGGCGGCGATGAGTTTCCACAGCAGCCCGATTTTAGCGCCAGCGGCTTTGGTGAGCAGGTAGAACTCGACGCACATTAGCGGCACGGTCAGCGTCCAGTCGATGTAGCGCAACGCGGTGGGCGTTTGGTGGGTAGCCAGGTAGTAGTCGCGCATGTAGTAGTAGTGCACCGCGGCGATGCCCGTAATCAGGGCTGATACCAGCAGCGAGAGCTTCCATTTGCCTTCCACAACGCCGCGTTCGGCAAAGAAGAATATAGAGGCGGCCAGCATGGCCATGTACCCCGTGAAAAAGGTAAAGGCAATAGGGTCATCAACCCGAATGTCTACGATATTGGCCAGTAGTGTGGTCATCATGAGTTTGGGGATTTAGTTTTGGGTTTTGTTTATCTTTTAGACCATCAAGATTAAACAAATGTTTTGATTCGGAAATAAAAAATTCACTATAAAGGCTATTCTCATATTGGCACTTATAAAATCGCAGGACTTTACCATGTAAGCACAAGAATCTGTAGGGATAACTAGTTGAAACACATTAAAAATTTTAGCCGAAATCAGAAGTGTAAGTCATGGTTGTTCACAAGCCGTTGCCCCAACTTCCGGCCATAAAAAAAGCCCCAGAACATTGTTCTGGGGCTTTTCTTATGGCCGGGAGTTGATGGGTAAGCGGCGGCTACTTCGCTTTGCTGCGCCGGGCGTTGCGCAGGCGTTTGAGGCCGTACGCGGCCCCAGCGGCCAGCAGCAGCGAGGCGCCGCCATCGATGGGGGTTTCGGTAGCGGCGGGCGTGGCAGGGGTAGGGCCGCCGCTGCCGGGGCCCTGTGCCAGCACCGGCGTTAGGCTGCCAGCCAGAAGGCACACACCCGCGGCGGCGGCAACAAGGCGGAGAGATGAGGTAATGATTTTCATGATAGGAGTCTGAAAGACAAGAACAGTGAGAAGTGGTGTTGCCAGCCCCGAAAGCACTAGCGCCTCCGGGGTTAGCAACAAAACCAGTTATTCAACTACAAGGCGCTTGGCTACAACACCAGCCGACGTGCGGGCCAGCACCGAGTACACCCCCGGGGCCAGGCCCGTGAGGGGCAGCTCCAGCGTCTCGGTGGCACCAGCGGCCATTGTGCGGCTCAGCACCACGCGGCCTACGTTATCAACCACCGTAACGGCAGTGGCTTGCTGGCCGCGCAGGGCGGCAGGCAGCCGCAGCGTAGCCAAACCACGAGCCGGGTTGGGGTACACCGAGGCCAGTCGAGCCAGGTCGGCCGGTGCCGTGGCCAGCACGGACTGAGCCGAGAACATCAACTCAAAGCGGCCCTTGATGAGCACCGAGGCGTTACTCACCGTGAACTGGTAGCTGGGCTGGGTGTGCAGGTCCACCACGGCGCCGGTCAGCAAGTCGCGCAAGTACACCGGCGTGCTGTCCAGGTTCAGCAGCTGGGCCGTGTTCAAGGTGTAGGCGCCTGCAGCAGGCACACCCACGGCTAGCGCAATGCTGCGCGGGGTAGTGCCCAGCAGGCCGCGGCCATCAATGGCAAGCTGCTGGCCCATGATGCCCGTCGAAAGGTTCAGCCCGGAAGTATTGGAGAGCTTGGCCGCGTCGTACTGGGCATCGAAGCCATCCGTTGCCCCGCTTTCAAAGTACACGTAGGCATTGTCCGAAGCGTTTCCGCTTGCGCCTTTCAGAGTTAGCTGCACTAAAGGCCGGGTATCGGCGGTAGTGCGCTGGAAGGTGGTAGAATTGGGGGCCGTCAGGCGCTGGCTGTTGCGGAAGGTGAGCGAGCCGCTGGTCTGGCCGGCGCTCACGCGGGCAAAGAAGCCCTGCGCCACGGGCAGCACGGGGTTGCCGCCGATGCCGTTGACGTAGCTGCGGTACTGGCCGATGTACTGGCTCGTGCTGCTGTACACGTAGATAGCGCCGTCGAGGTTGAGGCGGTCGACTGGGGCCACGAGCGAATAGTCGAGCGGAGCGGGGTAGGGGTTGCCCAGCAGCTGCCAGCCGCCGTCGGGGAAGGTGCCCCGGTTGCTGGCCAGCGCCTGCGTAACGGTACCGTTGTTGAGCGTACCCATGAAATCGACCAACTCGCTTGCGCCGAGATTGACGGTGTAGCCCTGGCCCACCGTCAGCGGGTCGCCGAGCGCGGCGGGTGAGAAGAAGCCTTTGTCGAAGGGCGTGGAGGTATTGGTCAGGCTCAGGCGGCTCTGGTCGTAGCCGTACACCGTGGGAAAGGGCGTCTCCATGTTCGGCGTGGCCGACGTGTTGTAGGCCGCGTTCAGAACGGGAGTGAAGCCGCTGGTGGCCAGGTCGCCGACAGTCGAGTTGCTCACCGGCGCACTGTAATGGCGGTAGCCCAGGCCCGCGTTCAGGCTGGGGTCGATGTAGCGCTGCACAGTGGTTGTACCGGTCACAACGCCCGTTCCGTTGTTTACCACGTAGGCCGTGCCAGTAGAACTGGATAGTAGCGTGAAGGCTTGGTTGGCTCCAATAGCCAGCGGACCCGTTACCGTCAGGCCACGCTGGATGGCTACGGGGCCGGTGGTGGTGGCCCCGGGCGTACCTAAAATGCTCAAGTTGTTAAATGTGGACAGGGCCGGGCCAGCAATGCTTTGCTGGGCCGCACCGTTCAGCGCCACAGTACCGGTGCCCGCGCCGGCTACGGTGCCGGCCGCGTTGGTGAAGTTGCCGACTACAGTCAGCGTACCGCCGTTGGCGGTAGTCAGAATGGCGCCGGCGTTCAGCGTCACGGTGCGGGCCTGCTGGGCGTTGTTTACAATGGGTTGGTTTGTTGCACTGCCAATTAGCACGTCGCTATTAGCGGCCGGTACTTGCATGGGCGTCCAGTTGCCAGCCGTGCCCCAGTCGGTGCTCACGGCACCGGTCCAGGTGAGGCGCGAGCCCGTGGCCACGAAGGCAGCCAAGCCGCTCACGTCGCCGCCGTTGCCCACGGTGCCTTTCAGGGTAGCCGCGCCGGTGGCCAGGTCCAGGGTGAAGAGCTGGTCGTCTACCGAAGCGCCGGTGTTGGTCAACAGGTAAGCCGCGTTGGTGGTCGTGTTGCTCGTGTTGAAGATATCAAAGTCCGCACCGCGGGGCGTAGTGGGCGGCGTCAGTCCCGACGAGCCTACCAGGTTTAGCGTGCCGTTGTTGGGCGGCGCCTGGGTGTAGAGGTTGCTATTAGTAGCGTCGTAGTCGTAAAGTGTAGTGGCGTTCGTCGGGGCCTGGTTGTTGGTGTAGGCCGCAGCGCTGATAACCGGGCCCGCCGTGAGCGCACCATCGGTAGCCGCAACAGCGCCCGTGGTAGGCACTAGGCGGAAATCGGCCCGGTTGGTGCTCACCACCCGAATGCGGTCAACAGTGGGGTTAAAGTCGAAGCCAATCCGGTCATTCACCCCGCCCAGTGCCAGTGTCGTTGGGCCGCTACCAATGGGTGTGAGCGCGCCGGTGGTCTGGTTCACGGTGTAAAGGCGGCCCGTGGCAGCAGTGGCATTATAGCCAAACGCGTAGAGCTCGCCGGTCAGGGGGCGGAAGTCGAGGCCGGCCAGCGTTTCGCCCGCATTCAGGGCGCCCAGCGCCACGGTGGAGCGCAGCAGGCTCGGGGTATCGGACAGGAAAGACACCAGCTGCCCGCCGCTCACCGCATACAGCAGTTGGCCAGTGGTGCTGGGCGCCGTCGCCGAGGGCTGCGCGGCAATGTCGCGGATTTCAAAAGCATTACTGGCCGGAACGGTATTGCCAACCAGCGTGGCCTGGCCCGTGCCCAAATTGAGGGTGTAAAAGTTGCTGCCGCCCACGTTATTCACCTCTTCCAGGTAGCCCACGTTCTGGCCGGTGGTCGGGTTGAAATAAATGTCGAGGTCGAAGCCGCGCGCTGCTCCTATTCCGGCGGCTCCCAATGTCAGCGGCCCCACGGTATTTAGGGTGCCGTTGTTTGGCGGCGCCTGGGTGGTCAAGAAGCCATTTTGGGTGTTGTTGTTCTGCTCGTCGATGTCGTAGAGCTGGGTGTTCAGCGGTGCAGTTCCCGTCACGGAGTTGGTGTAGGCAACGGCGCCCACGCGTGGCGTCGTGCCCGCATTCACATCCGTGGCAGCGTAGGCCAGGTTGGTGTCGGTGGCTGCAACACCACCCGTAATGGGGTTGAGGCGGAAGTCTGCGCCCGTTGAGCTTACCACCCGAATGCGGTCAACCGCCGGGTTGAAGTCGAACCCGACGCGGACCGGGTCAACCCCCAGCGCCAGCGCAAATTTGGCGGCTACCATCGTGGTGACGCCGGTGGCCGGGTCGACGGTATAGAGCTGCGCCATGCCCAAACCATCATACCCCAGGGCATACAGCACCCCGGTTGCGGGCCGGAAGTCCAGGCCTACCAACGGCAAATTATCGGTGGCCGACGCGTAGGTAATTGGGGTCGGCATCAGGGTGTTGGTAAGTCCCGTCGCCAGATTAATGGTAATGAGGCCCTGCGAACCCATTGGTACAGTAACACTGCTGGTAGCCGTGCCCAATCCGTAAACTGTTTGGGCCTGCGCCCCCGCCGTGGCCCCTAGTAGCAGGCCTGCACCCAGCGCAGTGGCTCCTAGTAAACGGCGAAACCGCTGGCGCGCTGCCAGCGGTGAAAGTAGGTGTTCGAACATGGAGTAGGAAGGTGTAAAGTGAAACAATAAGCGTTGGTAAAGTGCGAGTTTTCAAGCCACTCACTTATGCCATACGCCAACAACCTTCTCTTCAGATTGCTCCTTTGTTCCTTTTAATATTGTTTTAATCAATATATGTGGCTTATTAAAGCTACACGATTATTTTCACGCTTAAAATACAGCGATTCTGTGTGTCCCGCACCTATAGCAGCGTCGTAGGCATTTGTGTTTTGGTGCGAAGCGCAGTAAGCAATTCTACAGCAACCCGCTCACTCCTAATAATTCGTTTTGCAGGATTAGGAAGACAGGTGGTTGGAAACGTTCCAACAGCACAGTACCGCCCGCAGAACCGTGTGCTGTCACAGTAGCGGCGCATTTCAACCATTGGCTCAGAGAAATCTTTGCTGACTTTACCGATTCCGAATCGCGCGTAGCAGGTTTTGCAGTGATGCTGCCGGGTAGGCTTTGCCGCGCGAAATCACCGTGTCGATGCTCTTAACGTTGGCAATGTTCTCGAGCGGGTTGCCGGTGAGCAGCAGCAGGTCGGCATCCTTGCCGGGCGCGATGGCAGCAGTATGGTCGGCCACGCCCATAAACTCAGCCCCGTTGATAGTGGCCGTCTGCAGCGCCTGCAGCGGCGTAAGGCCTGCCCGTACCAACAGAATCAGTTCTTCCTGCAGCGACGCCCCAGGGTATATAAAGGAGTTAAACGGACCACTATCAGACCCTGCCAGTATGCGCACCCCGGCGGCCTGCATGGGCGCAATCATGCTCGAAAACCGGTTCTCGAGTTGGCGGCTGAGCGCCTGAGCCGTCGGCGACTGCTGCCGGGCACCCGCCAGCCGGCGCTGGTAGGTCGCCTTAATTTTGGGGTCGATGTAAGCCAGCAGCGAGTCGCGGGCGTGGTCGTTGGTGGGCAGGCCCGCCAATGTCTGGCCGATGAAGAGGGTAGGTACCGCTGCGGTCTGCCGCTTGGCCATGAGGGCGAAAATGCGGGCTGCCGCCACCGGGCTGTACGTTGCATTCACCGCCGGCAGCGTGGCAAACAGGCCCAGCGGCTTGGCCGTGCTCTGGCTGGCCCGCACCAGCGCCGTGAGGCTGTCTTCCTTGCTCGAGCAAGCTTTGAGCACGTAATAGAGGTGCTCGGTCGCATCAAGCCCCCGGCCAATGGCTTCGGCCAGCGTCACGGTGTACGGCATGTGGCCGGTGGTTTTCAGGCCACGGCGCTGGGCCTGCCTGATGGTTTCGAGATACGCGCGGCCCGAAATTTTGCTGTCGTAAATTTTCACGTAATCCACCTTCAGCTTTTGCAGCGAGTCGAGCGCGTGCCGAATCTGGGCCGAGGTTTCCACTTCCAGCGAGCCCGGCCAGGTAGCTTCAGGTCCGTCTATTTTCGGCCCCGAAGTAAAAATGCGCGGGCCGGGCAACAAGCCTGCCTCCATTTCGCGCCGCCATTCAAAAATGCGTGGGGTAAGGTCGCCCCCTGCGTCGCGCACCGTGGTAATGCCATGGGCCAGGTACAGCGTCAGGCTTTTTTTATTGGCCGCGGCCAGGCTGTCGCCGCCCCGGAAGTGCACGTGCATGTCCCACAGGCCCGGAATGAGGTAGCGGCCGTTGCCGTTCACGTACTGCTTGGCAGCGTAGCTGTCTTTGTCGGCCTGCTGCACCTCCACGATTTTGCCCTTGGCAATGGCTACTACCTGGTTGGGCGTGAGGTGGCCCGTGCGCACGTCCACCAGCGTCACGTGGTTGATGACCACGTCAAAAATTTCCAGCTTGGTAGGCCGGGGCTTGCGGGCGCAGGTGGTGAGTAGCCCGGCCAGGCTCAGGCCAAAAAGAAGGCGAAACAATTTCATGCAGCGGCAGCGAAAGCGGGCGAGTCCGACAAAGTTAACCCAAGAGCCGTCCGCGAAATTCAGCCCATTCTTTCGCCCGGTTTCTATTTCCGAATGTGGGTCATGTAATGCAGCTGCAACAGCGACTCGCGACGAAGCCCCTATGCCTGCCGCTGGTATACGCAGCCGAACACAGGCCGAACGAGGAGGGCCACATTTTTGCCGGACCTTTGCAGCACCATGCCGTTCCCTTCGTTCCTCGCACTGCCGGCCCTGCTGGGTGGCCACCTGCTGCAAGCCCCCGCCGATGCCACCGCCGAAGCCCGCCACTTTCTGCTCGACAGCCGCCGGGTGGGCGTGCCTGCCGGCGCGGTATTCTTTGCCCTGCGTGGCCCCAGCCACAACGGCCACCGCTACCTGCCCGAACTCTACGCCCAGGGCGTGCGCCAGTTCGTGGTCGAAGAGGAAGCCACCCTACCCGGCGGCATAGCTGCTTACCCTGGCGCTGGCCTGCTGGCCGTGCCCAGCCCGCTGGCTGCGCTGCAGGCATTAGCAGGTGCCCACCGCGCCGAATTCACCGGTCCGGTGCTGGCCATCACCGGCTCCAACGGCAAAACCATTGTGAAGGAATGGCTGGCCCAACTGCTGAGCCCCGACGAGGACATCTGCCGTTCGCCGCGCTCCTACAACTCGCAGGTGGGTGTTCCCCTCAGCGTATGGGAACTGAATCCGGCCCGCCACACGCTGGGTATTTTCGAAGCCGGTATTTCAGAAGTGGGGGAGATGGCCCGGCTGGCTACTATTATCCAGCCTACTGAGGGGCTCTTTACCAATCTTGGCACCGCCCACGATGCCGGTTTTGCTTCGCAAGGGCAGAAGCTGCACGAAAAGCTGCAGCTCTTTACCGGCCCCCAGCTCCAACGCCTGTTCTACTGCGCCGACCAGCCATTGGTGCGCGCCGCCGTAACCCAATTGAAACTGCCCGGCTTCAGCTGGACCCGCCAGCCTGGTCAATCAGCCGACCTCTACTTCACTGCCGAGCCCGCTGCCGCTGGCTCAAGCCACGTGCGCGCCGAGTACCCGGCCACAGGGCTTACGGCCGATTTCATGCTGCCCTTCGCCGACGAACCGTCGCTCGAAAATGCGTTGCATTGCCTGGCCGTTCTACTGCACCGCCAAGTCGAGCCTACCGAAGTGCAACGGCGGCTGTTGCGCCTGCACCCGGTGGCCATGCGGCTCGAAATGAAGCCGGGTCGCCACGGCTCCTACCTGCTCGACGATACCTATAACAACGACCTCGCTGGCCTGGCGCTGGCGCTCAATGCCCTGGCTCGGCAGAGCCGCCCCGGTCGTCGTACCCTCATCCTCAGCGATGTTCTTGAGTCAGGCCTCAGCCGCACCGAGCTCTACGCCCGGGTGGCCGCCTTGCTGCCTGCTGCTGGCGTAACCCGGGTTGTTGGTATTGGGGAGGAGATTTCAGGAGAATTAAGAATGAAGAATGAAGAATTAGGAATTGAGTCCGGCCTAGTACCAGACATTGGGAGCCCCCAATTCCTCATCCCTCATTCCTCATTCCTCATTCAGACCTACCCCAGCACCGAAGCCTTTCTGGCCCAACTCAGCCCCGCCGATTTCGCCCAGGAAACCATTCTGATTAAAGGTGCCCGGCGCTTTGGCTTCGAGCGCATTGTGGCGGCGCTAGAGGCCCAGCAGCACGGCACCGTACTCGAGGTCAACCTCGACGCCCTCGGCCACAACCTGCAGCACTACCGCCGCCAGCTGCGCCCTGGCACCCGGCTGATGGTAATGGTAAAAGCTTTTGCCTATGGCGCGGGCTCCTACGAAGTGGCCAGCCTGCTCGAATTCCAGCGGGCCGATTACCTAGCCGTAGCCTATGCCGACGAAGGCATCGCCCTGCGCGAGGCCGGCATCAGCCTGCCCATCATGGTGATGAACGCCGCCCCCGATTCGTTCGACCTGTTGCGCCGCTACCGTTTGGAACCCGAAATCTATTCCTTCGAGCTGTTGGATGAATACCTGGCCACCTTCGCCAACTCAGCTGACACCACTTCCCAGTCTCCGCTCTCAGTTCCTGGAATTCATCTTAAGCTCGATACCGGTATGCGCCGGCTTGGCTTCGACGAAGCCGACCTGCCGGCCCTGCTGGCGCGCCTGCGTACCGACGCTGTCCTTCTGCCCGTGGCCAGCCTGATGACCCACCTGGCAGCTGCCGATGAGCCCGGCCACGACGATTTCACCCAAACCCAGCTCGCCGTATTCCGCCGCATGGCTGCCGCTATTGAGACCGTTTTGGGTCATTCGGTTCTGAAGCACGCCCTGAATTCGGCCGGCATTCTGCGTTTTCCCGAGGCCCAGTTCGATATGGTGCGCTTGGGCATTGGCCTCTACGGCGTCGACGCCAGCAACACCGCCGACCCGGCCGCCCTGCGGCCCGTCAGCCAGTTGCGCACCACCATTTCGCAGATTAAAACCTTGCCGGCCGGCCACACCGTCGGCTACGGCCGGCGCGGCCTCGCCACTAGCAGCGAGCGCCGCATCGCCACGCTGGCCATTGGCTACGCCGACGGCTACGACCGGCGCTTCGGCAACGGTGTGGGCACGGTGCTCATTCACGGCCAGCCAGCCCCGTTGGTGGGCTCGGTGTGCATGGATATGTGCATGGTCGATGTGACGGAAATCTCACTGGCCCGGGCCGGCGATGTGGCCCTGCTATTTGGCGAGGGCTTGCCGCTGCCCCCGCTGGCTGCCCGCATCGGCACCATTGCCTACGAGCTGCTCACCAATGTAAGTGAGCGAGTGAAGCGAGTGTTTGTGAGCGAATAAACCCAGACGAAGGCAGGCATTGCCAAGGCTTACGAATGGAAAATATTTCTTCATGCAGGTCGGTGACTTCAGCCTCCATTTCTGCTTTTCAGGCTGGCATTAGCGAGGTTTTATCTGCTGTGCAGCCGTGTTTTTTTTTAATTTTGTCGGTACGCCTAATGTTGGCAAGGTATTTATTTTGCTACTTTACAGTTGGCTTAGCCCGTCCCAATTAGTAGGGGGCCTGTGCGAGAGCCTTTGTATCTCTTTTCTTATATGAAAATCAATAATTTACGCATGCCTCGTTTGCTGATTACCTGCGGCTTGCTGCTGGCATTGGCTTTGTCCGGTCGCGCTGGTATCGCGTTGGCTGCTACGGTAAGTAACGACGCCGACCCTCCCGCACTCGACGGCCTTTGGAAAGGCCCGCTGAAAGTGCCCGGCGGCCAACTAGAAGTCATCTTTCGCCTCATGAAGCTGACCGATGGCTACTTCTGCACCCTTGATGTGCCCCTCCAGAAGGTGAGCCGCATGAGTGTGAAGGCCGACGTGAAAGGCGATTCCATTCGCCTCTTCGCCGAAGAGGCTGCCAGCCGCTTCATCGGCCGCATTATGCCGGGAGGTAAAGAAATGGTTGGTTTCTGGCAGGCCCCGGGCTACAAAACGCCCATGACCTTGACCTTTAGCGCCCAGCCGGCCTTCAATGCCAAAAACGTGCGCCTTACCCCACCTTACCGTGAGGAGGAAGCTACCTTCAGTAACTTGGTTGTCAATGCTCGCCTTAACGGCATGCTCACCATTCCGGCTGGCCAGGGCCCTTTTCCAGCGGTAGTGCTGCTGAGCGACAGCGGCCCGCACGACCGCGATGGCACCGTAGGCGATTTTGCCCCCCTGGGCCAGCTCGCCGACTACCTCACCCGCCGCGGCGTTGCCGTGCTGCGTTTCGACGACCGCGGCGTGGGCAAGTCCGGTGGCACGCCCGCAACTACTACTGCCGACTTGGTGAGCGATGCCCAGGCAGGCCTAAATTACCTGCGCACCCGCCCCGAAATCGACCTTTCGCACCTTGGCCTCATCGGTCACGGCGAGGGCGGTAACGTGGCTCTGCTGGCCGCCGCGCAGCCCCTGCCGCCGGCCTTCGTGATTACGCTGGCTGCCTACGGCCTGCCGGGCCGCGATATTGTGGTGCAGCAGCAGGCCACTACCCTGCGCACCCTCGGCACCGAGAATGCGCAGATTGAGGCCGCTACCAAGCGCCAGTTGGCCATGCTCGAAATCATTCGCCAGACCACCGACAACTCACAGGCCCAGGCCATTGTGGCTAACATGCTGAAGCAGAACAACGCCGCCATCGACAACGCCACGGCCCAGGCCAGCGCCACCGAGATGACCTCGCCGCACTACCGCTACTTCTTGGCCTTCAACCCCATCGAGAAGCTGCCCGCCGTAGCCTGCCCCGTGCTGCTCCTCAACGGTACCTCCGACCTTACCGTGAATGCCGATGCTAACCTTGGTGCACTTGAAAAAGGCTTGAAGGTGAGCAAGAAAACAGTGGTTGTGCACAAGATGCCCGGCGTAAACCACCTCTTTCAGCCGGAGCAAACGAAATGGCCCATTATCAACGGCCAGCAGCAGCCGAACTTCTCGCCCGAGTCAGAGGAAATCATTCGCGAGTGGATTATCGCTCAAGCCAAAAAGTAGGTTTAGCTTCGCCTAAGCATTGAAGTGCTGAATTACAAAAGGCCCTGCTGTAAAGCAGGGCCTTTTGTTTACTGTGTATTGTAGCCACCAGTTAGGGGCTGCACAGCCAGGCTTCTAGTCATGCAAACGCATCAGACACGTTCCTGGAGCCCCGTAGCCGGGCCCTGCTCAGAGGAGTTGCTTAACTGGTACACCAAAGCCATTTCGGAATCAGTGGATGTAGGGGTAGGGCTTGCCCCCGCCCGGACGTTGATGCCCGTTGCCCGATTCCGTTCAACGACGGGCGGAGGCAAGCCCTACCGGGTACGACCCCGCCCCTACATCGTTCCGCCTGTACACTGGCCACGGAGCCGCGATAGTGTACCCGGCCTGTATGTGCATTGATTGTATAGCATTACGAAGACAGATTACACAAAAAAGCCCCGTCAGGAGGACCTGCGGGGCTTTTCGGGCGGCAAATGCTGCGCGCTTACTTGTACATGTCTACTTCAGCCTTAATCATGGCGTTGTAGCGGCGGCCAGAGCTGTTGGCCAGCGTGAGCAGGTTCCAGCCCTTACCGATGGTGTAGCTCCACGTGCGGCTCTCTTTGAACTCGAACGTGGGGCGCATAATCTGGCCGTAGGGCGTGTAGTTGTCCATGAAGTTGGTAGTGTAGAACTTGTCGCCGCCCACAATCCATTCCATGGCCACAAAGAAGCCTTCTTCAGGGGCTTTGATGTTGTAGGTGCTCAGGTCAATGGTGTACCACTCGCCGCCGCGTGAAGCCGATACCACTACGTTTTCCGTCAGCAGGTCGGTGTTGGGGGCGTTGTAGTTGCCGTCGGCCTTGTAGATGCGCACGCGAAAAGGCTCGCGGGGGAAGCCGTTCTCACCGATGTAGAACGACACCGTGCGCACGTTGCCAAGCTTTTTCTGCTTTTCATTCTTCACGAAGAAAGCGTACTGGCTGCCCGGCAGGCCTTGAATCATGCCTTCGCCCGGGTTGTTGGAGTTTGAACCGAGTTCCAGATTTTTAATCTTGTCCTTGCTTCTAACTTCTACGGTACCGAGTTCTATGAATCGCTTGTTCAGTTCGACAATGAGGTCTTCGGTGCTGCCACGCTTAATGAAGATGGACGCGCGGTCATAGCCCAGCGTCATCACGATGAGCGAGTCCTGGCTAGTTTTTTCCAGGCCAGCCAGCTGAAAGTAGCCATACTCGTTGGTGAGGGCACCTGTCCCTTCTTCACGGAGTGAAATGGAAGCAAATGGAACCGGGTCTTTGGTTTTGGCATCCACGACGCGGCCGGTAATGCGGTTCTCCTGCGCCCAGCTCAGTGCCGGAAGCAGCAGCAGAACCCATAAAGCGAGAAAAGGTATGCGTTTCATCATCGCCAAGAATAATTATAATGGATGTAGTCTGGCAAATTTACAAATTCTGCACCACATATGGTAGTAGTGGCAGCACAGAAGTAGAGAAAGGACGAATGGTAGAATAAACTTTTTTGGGCTCTAAACAGCCCTAAATGGCGTTTGTCGCTTTGGGAAAGGCTTTTGGTGGGTTAGCAGAATTGTTTTATTTGATTCTGCGTGGTGATAAAATTAACTCATTAAGCGGCAATTCCGTATCGGAAGCCAAATAATTTCTTTCACATTTTGTTGCCCACTCTCCATGATGAAGTTCATCCTGCCCGGCTTAGCCGCCACTTTGCTGCTGGCTAGCTGCGAAACCAAACACTCTGAAACCAAAGACCAGCTCGCTGAAGCGGGCCAGGACACGGCCGTAATGACCCGCGATGGCCAGACCGCCAGCCAGATGGCCGGCGACGCCAGTGCCTCGGCTGCCAATGCCTGGGACATGACCAAGGCCAAGCTGGCCGATATGAAATTCAAGGAAGTGACTACGACCGGTGTAACGGTACGCGGCGACAGCACCTACAGTGTGTATAGCGTGGACGAGACCGTGCTTTTCGACACCGAGAAGGCCGAAATTAAGCCCAGTGCTGCTGCCTCCCTGCAGCAGATAACCGCTTCAATCGGCCAGCGCTACGCTACGCAGCAAGTGCGCGTAATGGGATTCGCCGACTCGCGCGGCGACAAAAGCTACAACCGCGAACTAAGCGAGAAGCGCGCCGAAGCGGTGAAAAGCTACTTGGTTGGTGATGGTAAAATTGACGCCGCGCGAGTGAGCGTCGAGCCGATGGGCGAAACCCAGCCGGTAGCATCTAACGCTACGGCCGCCGGCCGCCAGGAAAACCGCCGCGTCGAAATAGCAGTGCGCACCCGCTAGCCCGGAACATCCCGTTTGTCATGCTAAAGGCCCGCCCTGTTTCAGGGCGGGCCTTTAGCATATAATAGCTACTATAATTACATGCTATGGCTGAGCTTTTTCGCGGTCTGCATGGTAAGGATTTCGGTACTCAGCCGGCTTTTCCGTACCTTGCAACTGCCCTAGTCGGCACTAGTAATTTATGAGAAAAAAATACATAACACTGTTACTTTCATTGTTGGCAGGTGCTGCTTTTCAGGCGGAGGCGCAAGCCCCGGCTGTTGCTGCCCCACCATTGCCATTGGGCGGCATCTGGAAAGGCAAGCTAACGATGTTGGGTGGACATTTGGACCTGACTATCAGCATTGTACCGTTGGCGGGCGGTAAGTTTTTTGCGGCTCTCGACGTGCCAGCTCAAAAGGTTGCCCGCATGATGACGGAAATGACCGTTCGCGACGACTCGGTGCTGTTCTTCATGCCCGGTGCTGGCAGCCGGTATGCCGCCCGCTATGTGGCCGCTAAACGCCAGCTCGAAGGCACCTGGATACAGTCGGGCGTGAAGTCTCCGTTGGAGCTGCGTTATTCGCCCATGCCCACGCTTGGCAGTGGCACAGCAACCCGTCTGGCGCCTCCCTATCACGAAGAAGAAGTCACCTTTAGCAACCCGGTCTCGCGTATGAATCTGGGCGGCACGTTCACAGTGCCGCCAGGCAAAGGGCCTTTTCCGGCTGTTGTGCTCGTGAGCGACCTTGGCGCGCAGGACCGTGACGGTACGATTGGCAACTTCCGCCTGCTGGGCACACTCGCCGATTACCTTACCCGCCGCGGCATTGCTGTGCTGCGCTACGACGACCGTGGCGTTGGCAAGTCGGGCGGCAGTTCATCACTGGCCACCACGGCAATGCTCGTGAGCGACGTGCAAGCCGGGATGAATTTTCTGCGCTCGCGCATCGAAGTAAACATCGGCCGCATTGGAGTAATTGGCCACGGCGAAGGAGCGGATATTGCGCTGTTGGCTGCTGGCCAGCCGTTGCCACCCGCATTCGTTGTATCGATGGCTGGCTATGGCCTTACGGGCGAGCAAACTCTGCTCCAGCAGCACGTCGCCCAGCTGAAAGCCCAAAAGCTCGACCCTGTGACCGTGCAGGTGGGCTACGAGCGCCAGAAGACGATGTATGAAATCATTCGGCAGAGCACGCCCTCACAAGCGTTGTCCATCGTCAGCAACATGATGCGGCAAGACCAGCCCGAACTAACGCCCGAAGCCGCGCAGAAGGCGGCAGCCGAGCAACTTACTCCCTGGCGGCGCTACTTCCTCACCTTCGACCCCGTAGCCGAGCTCGACCAGGTGAAATGCCCGGTGCTGTTGCTCAGTGGCACCGACGATTCTGAAGCGCCTGCCGACCTGCATCTGGTGGCCTTGGAAAAGGAGTTGCGTAGCATCAGCCACAGCACAGTAGTTCGGCGCCTGCCCGGAGCCAACCACCTGTTTCAGCCCCCTAAAACCGAGTGGGTGTTGATAAACGGCGAGATGCAGCCCGTCCTGGCTCCGGTAGCAGCCGATGCCATTCGGGAGTTCATCGAGGGGCTGGGACCGAAAAAGCCCGCAAACCCTGCTGAAGCTAAAGTGAAATAGCGCGCAGCACTTGCGTTAAGTACTCA
Source organism: Hymenobacter glaciei (assembly GCF_039539585.1). NCBI lineage: Bacteria > Pseudomonadati > Bacteroidota > Cytophagia > Cytophagales > Hymenobacteraceae > Hymenobacter > Hymenobacter glaciei. The sequence continues at coordinate 77,115 of NZ_BAABDK010000003.1, forward strand.
AGCAAAAGCAACCGTCATGCAGAGCGCAGCGAAGCATCTCGCTCGCATGGTCAAACGATTGATTTACTGCAGCACGCGAAATGCTTCGCTGCGCTCTGCATGACGTGCTTGTACTCGTTTACTTTTGAACGAGTACTTAAATAAAAAAGGCCTTGCTTGTAGCAAGGCCTTTTTTGTGGGTGTTCATTCGGCTATGCAGCCGGGAGCACTACTTAATCATGTCTACTTCGGCCCGAATCATGGCGTTGTAGCGCAGGCCCTGGCCGTTAGAAGCCGTAATGAGGCTCCAGCCCTTGCCCATGGTGTAGTTCCAGGTGCGGCTTTCTTTGAACTCGTACGTGGGGCGCATAATCTGGCCGTAGGGCGTGTAGTCGTCCATAAAATTCGTCGTGAAGAATTTGTCGCCGCTCACTACCCATTCCATGGCCACAAAGAAGCCTTCTTCGGGCGCAATAATGTTGTAAGGCGTCAAATCGACCGTGTACCATTGGCCACCCTGTGGAGCCGATACCACTACGTTTTCCAGCAGAAGGTCGGTGTTGGGAGCGTTGTAGTTGCCATCGGCCTTGTAGAGACGCACGCGGAAAGGCTCGCGGGGGAAGCCGTTCTCACCGATGTAGAACGACACCGTGCGCACATTGCCGAGGCGCTTTTTCTTCTCGTTTTTCACGAAGAAAGCGTACTGGCTGCCCGGCAGGCCCTGAATCATGCCCTCACCTGGGTCGTCGGAGCGCGACCCCAGGCCCAGGTTTTTCACCTTGCCGGCCTTCACGGTTACATTGCCAAGGGCTACGGCGCGCTTAGGCAATTCGATGGTGAGGCTGGCTACAGATACGCCGCGCTTCACCAGTACGGCGCGGCGGCCGTAGCCCAGCGCGACGACTACCAAGGAGTCGGCGGTGTTCTGTGAGGGTGCAGGCACCACGAACTGGCCATGCTCATTGCTGAGGGCACCAATTTGTTCGTTTTTAAGCCCAATGGATGTAAAGGGCAGCGGCTCTTTGGTATCCTTATCCACAATTACCCCCTTTATCTCCGCCTTCTGAGCGTTAGCGACGGGCACAATGGCAGATAAGAATAGTGCTATAGAAAGTAGTCTTGCGTACATAGTTTATCGAGTAGTTCGAACAAAATTACAAATCAAGGGCTGAAAGTTAGCCGTTTTTTTTGCCACAACCAAGTAAGTATCGTTTTAGGATTCTACAAAGATGGGTGAATTGCTTGAAATCGAATTATTAGGGGATAAAAAAAATTGCAGAGCCGGTAACAAATTGCCTGTGTACCTTTGTTTGTATTGTTTCTAAATAAGCTTTTCGCGTTTTCCCAGTGGCTTTGTTTCGACGTTCCCCCTCTTCTACTGCAATTGGTTCTGCACGGCGCAGCGTGCGCGACCTGCGGGTGGGCGAAACCGGCACCGTCTGCTGCCTCGAAGACCCTGAGATGGCGCTCAAGCTATTGGAGATGGGTTGCGTGCCCGGTGTGCAGGTGCGCCTGAGTGGCCGCGCGCCCCTTGGCGACCCGCTGATGCTGGTGCTCGGCGACCAGGAATACACCCTGTCGGTGCGGGCCAGCGAGGCCGCCACCATTTTACTAAAAGAGTAGCGCATGGCGGCAATCGCAGGCACTCCGGCTCCCGCAAAGGTCGCCGGCCTTCCGGCCGACGTGCGGCCCCTGCGCATTGCCCTCATTGGCAACCCCAACAGCGGTAAAACCTCGCTCTTCAACCAACTTACGGGCCTGAACCAGAAGGTGGGCAACTTCCCGGGTGTGACGGTGGACCGCAAAACCGGCGTAGCGCAGCTCACTGCCACCCAGCGGGCTGAGATTATTGACTTGCCGGGCACGTACTCGCTCTATCCCAAGAGCCTGGATGAGAAAGTAATTACCGATTTACTGTACGATAAAGCCGCCGATAACTACCCCGATTTTGTGGTGGTGACGGTGGATGCCAACAACCTGCGCCGCAGCTTGCTGCTATTTACGCAGCTCGGCGACCTGGGCCTGCCGGCGGTGCTGGCCCTAAACATGATGGACGTGGCCGAGCGTCACGGCGTGAACATTGATTTGCCAGCGCTGGAGCGCGAGCTGGGCGTGCCCATTATTCCGATGAATGCCCGGAAGGGGATTGGCGTAGCGGCCCTGAAGATTGTGATGGCGCAGCGGCTGGATGCGCCGCCGGTGCGCTTTTGGGAGCCCGATGAAAAGCTGCTGCCGCTGGTGCGCCAGATTCGCTACTACTTCGACCTGCACAACGACTACCTGGCGCTGCACTATGCCCAGCAGTACCGTCAGATTGGGTTTTTGACGGCGGAAGAGAAGACCCACATTCAGGAACTGACGCAGCAGGTGGGGTTCGATGCCACTGCGACACAGGCAGCCGAGACCATTGGCCGCTACGGACGCATCAACGAGATTCTGCTTGAAACGGTGACGGTGGTGCGCACCGAAAAACGCGAGCCTATAAGCAACCGGATTGACAAGGTGCTGACCCACCGGGTGGGCGGCTACCTGATTTTTCTAAGCATTCTGTTCCTGCTGTTTCAGGCCATTTTTGCCTGGGCGCAGTACCCGATGGACTGGATTGACCAGGGCATTTCGGGCCTGAGTGCCGTTATTCAGGCCAACTTCTCGGGGCCGTTGGTGCGGCTGCTTACCGAGGGGGTGCTGGCCGGTTTGGGGGGCGTGCTGGTGTTTATTCCACAGATTGCGTTGCTGTTTGGCTTTCTGGCGGTGTTGGAAGAAACGGGCTATATGGCCCGGGTCACCTTTCTGATGGACAAGCTGATGCGGCCGTTCGGGCTGAGCGGCAAGAGCGTGGTGCCCCTTATTTCGGGGCTAGCCTGCGCGGTGCCGGCCATCATGGGCGCGCGGGTAATTGAGAGCTGGAAGGACCGGATGATTACGATTTTCGTGACGCCGCTGATGTCCTGCTCGGCGCGTATTCCGGTGTACACAGTACTAGTAGCGCTGGTAGTGCCCGACCGAGCCGCCTGGGGCATTTTCAACCTGCGCGGCGTGGCGCTGATGTCGTTGTACCTGCTGGGGCTTTTCTCGGCGCTGGGCTCGGCCTGGGCATTGAAGAAGCTGCTGAAGGCGCGGGAGCGGAGTTACTTCATCATGGAGTTTCCGGTGTACCAATGGCCTCGCTGGAAGAACGTGGGCCTCACCATCTATCAAAAGGTGAAGGCATTTGTGCTACAGGCGGGCCGGGTAATTATCGCCATTTCGGTGCTGCTGTGGGTACTGGCCAGCTATGGCCCGGGCCGGCAGCAGGAAGCCGCCGAAGCGCAGGTGCGGCAAGCTGCTGCCGCCCGTGGCTGGGACGCGGCTGAAACCAGCCGGCAGGTGGCATCGGCCAGACTGGAGAATTCCTATGCTGGCAAATTCGGCCATGTGCTGGAACCGGCCATCCGCCCGTTGGGATACAATTGGAAAATCGGCATTGCGTTGCTCACGTCGTTTGCGGCGCGGGAGGTGTTCGTAGGCACTATTTCGACCATTTATAGCGTGGGCCAGGATGCCGACATGGGCACGCTGCAACAGAAGCTCCGCGCTGAAAAGGACGCCAGCGGGCAGCCGTTCTTCACGCCGGCGCGGGCGTTTTCGCTGCTCGTATTTTACGTGTTTGCCATGCAATGCATGAGCACGCTGGCCGTGACCTACCGCGAAACCAAGAACTGGAAATGGCCGCTGGCGCAGTTGGTGTACATGACCGGGCTGGCCTACGTCGCGGCTTTTGTCGTGTACCAGGTACTGGCCTAAGCAGTGGGCGCGGGCAGGCTGCTGTTCCAAATGTCTTGGTGCAGCTTCCACTGGCCGTGCTGCTGCTTCCACACCACGAGGTACTTGCCTTGGTCTATGGGTTGGTCGTTGGAGCCCAGCAGCGCATAGTGGCCCAGCTCGATGGCGGTATCGGCCATTTCTTCAACATCCTGGGTATGCAACTGCACGTGCTTGATGCCCATGGCCATGGCGCCTTCCCAAAATGCCTGAATGCCCGCCGCGCCTTGGATTGCCTCCATGCCCGTTGGCAGCAACACCCCATTGGGCGTGTAGAGGCCTGCTATGGCAGCGGCATCGCTCCGCTCGAAGCTGGATTCAAAGATGTCGTTGGCCCGCCGGATTTCGGCGGCTACAGGAGTGGATGTAGCAATCATAAGGGTTGTTTTTTAGATTGTTTATACAATATATAGATTTTAAATTGAATTATTATGCTCTGGCTGATTGAATAGATGTTGATAGTGAGCTGCCCCAACACCGTTTTTTAGATGGGAAAAGCATATAAGTGTCCGGTTTAAGCCTAAGTGTTCATAAATGGACACATTTTGAGATTGTGTAGAACCGCACAAGGCGTACATACACATGTAAATCAGTGGTTTATACGATTGGCACGCGGCTTGGCAATAGATAGGGGAACCTCCCTTCTTTCTGCACGAAAATGGACAGAGCTATTGCCGCTTCCACCCAAACCCAACGTAAGCGCCGCCGCTGGCTGCTGATGGCCGGCGCCGCGGTGTTGGTTATCGGGGCTTTGCTGGCCTTTCGCACGGCGCTGAAGCCCAGCTTGCGGCGCGGAGATATTCTGACGGCTACCGTGGAAACCGGCGAGGTAGAAGCGACGCTGACGGCAGCAGGTACCGTTATTCCGGGCCGCGAGGCAGTGTTGACCAGTCCGATTCAGAGTACCATCCGGCGAGTGGCAGTGGCGGTAGGCGCGCGAGTGAAGCCGGGCGAAACCATCCTCGAGCTCGATAAGGAGCTCGCCAATTCGAGCCTGGCCAAGCTCGACGATGAGCAGCTACGCAACCAGAACAAGAACTCGCAGCTGCAGCTAACGCTGGAGCGCAGCCTTACGGATTTGCGCGCCCAGGCCCAGGTGCAGGCCGTGAAAGTGCGCAGCCTGCAATCGGCACTACGCGACGAGCAGCAGCTGTTGAAAATTGGCGGCGGTACCGCCGAAAACGTGCGCCAGGCTGAGTTGAACCTGACCGTGGCCCAGCTCGAAGCCGGCCGCCTGACGCGCCAGATTCAGACGCAGCAGCGTTCGAATGCGGCCGATGTGCGGGAACTGGGCTACACGGTTTCGATGCAGCAGCGCAGCATTGCCGAGCTGGCCGGCAAGCTGCGGCAGGCCGACATCAGCAGCCAACAGCCGGGCGTGCTCACCTGGGTGAACGATAACCTTGGCACCACTGTGCAGGCCGGCGACGCGCTAGCCCGGGTAGCCGATTTGAGCAGCTTTCGGGTAAAGGCCACGATTTCGGATACCTACGCCGATGCCCTGCACCAGGGCGACCCGGTAAAGGTGCGTATCAACGACACCGACTTGCGCGGCACAGTGGCCAGTATCAGCCCGAGCGTAGAGAAGGGCGTGGTCACGTTTTATGCCCAGCTCGACAACCCGCACCACCCGGCGCTACGGCCCAACCTGCGCGCCGACGTGTTTGTGATAACCCGCGCTCACCACGGCGTGCCGCGCGTGAAAAACGGCCCGTTCTACCAGGGCGGTAAGGAGCAGCCGGTGTTTGTGCTCACGATTGACGGGCGAGTGGTGCGCCGCACAGTGCGCTTCGGCGACAGCAACTTTGACTTCGTGCAGATTATCAACGGCCTGCGAGCCGGTGAAGAGATTGTGGTGTCGGATATGAAAGACCATTTGGAAACGCCCGAACTGACCCTGCACGACTAGTGCCCGCTGACAATGAAATACCCTTCCTTTTTTCTGCTTACTGTGCTGCTGCTGGGTGGGGTGTGGGAGCGTGCCACTGCGCAAGCTCCCGCGCCCCCCCTCACGCTGGCCGAGGTGATTGCCCAAGCGCTTGACCACTCGGCGGCTGGCCAGCAAACCATCACCAACCGCGAAACCAGCTACTGGACTTGGCGGGCCTACCAGGCCAACTACCGCCCGCAACTGGGCTTGCTGGGAACGCTGCCCAACTTCAGCCGCGTGATTACTCCCGTGGTGCAGCCCGACGGCACTACTGATTTTCGGGCCGTGCGCATCAACAACTCCAACCTGGCTCTGACGCTGAGCCAGAACGTGGGAATGACCGGGGCCCAAGTGTTTGTGGGGGCCGAAGTACAACGGTTCGATGATTTCAACGGCAACCTGAAACGCTACAACAACCAACCGTTCACGCTGGGCATTACGCAGCCGCTGGGCCAGTTTAATAGCTTGAAGTGGGCGCGGGCCATTGAGCCGATGCGCTTTCAGGAAAGCCAGCGCAGCTACGTAGAGGAGCGCGAAACCGTGGCTCAACGCGTGACGGAACTGTATTTCGACGTGCTGCTGCAACAAGTGAATGCTGCCGTGGCCGGCCAGAATGCCCAGGCCACGGCCGAATTGCTGCGCATCGGCCGCGAGCGATTTGCGCTGGGTCGGATGTCGCAGAGCGACTTATTGCAGCTGGAGCTGAACCTGCTGGATGCCCGCCAAGCTCAGAACCAGGCCCAGCTCGATGCCCAAAGCGCGGCCGTGACCCTGCAGGCCTACACCGGGCAGCCGGCTGCCGCAGGCCCGCTGGGCTTGGCGGTGCCCACCCCAGCACCCCAGCCAGCCGTGGCTCCCACGCAGGCGCTGGCCCAGGCCCGGCAGTACCGCAGCACCACACTGGAACTGCGCCGCCGGCTGTTGCAGGCCGAGCGCGACGTGGCCCAGGCCCGGGGTACCACCGGTTTTCAGGCCACGCTCACGGCCAACCTCGGCTACGTGAACCAGGCCGCGAACTTCACCGATACTTACCTGAACCTGCAAAACCAACAGCAGGTGCGGCTGGCCTTTTCGCTGCCGCTCGTGGACTGGGGCCGCCGCCAGTCCATCGTGAAAACCGCTGAACTCGCCCGCGACCAGACCCGCCACAACGTGGCCCAGGAAGAGCGCAGCTTCGAGCAACAGGTGCTCATCCAGGCCGGGCAGCAGCCTGCGCTGGCCGAGCAGATTCAGCTGGCGGGACGGGCCGACTCGCTGGCCCAGCGCCGCTACGACATTGCCCGCGCCACCTACCTGCTGGGCCGCATCAGCCTCACCGATTTAACCCTGGCCTCGGTGGCCAAGGACGGGGCGCGGCGCGGCTACATCTTCGCTCTGCGCGCCGGCTGGGTTGCTTATTACCGCCTGCGGGCGCTCACTCTCTACGATTTCGAAAACCAAACGCCTCTCCTCAAATGAACGTTGAAACCGACCTCCGCCAGCCCGTAGTGGCTGCTTCCTCTCGTGCTGCCGTGGCCACTGCCACCCCGGTGCTGCGCCTCACCGGCATCGAGAAGATTTACCAGACCAAGACCATCGAAACGGTGGCCCTGAACCGGGTGAACATGACCATTAACCGCGGCGAGTTCGTGTCCATCATGGGGCCCAGCGGCTGCGGCAAATCGACGCTGCTGAGCTTGATGGGCCTGCTCGACGAGCCCACCAACGGCACGATTGAGGTAGACGGACGCCCCGTGACCTCCTTCTCCGACAAGGAACTGGCCGGGCTGCGTAACCTGAAAATCGGCTTTGTTTTCCAGAGCTACCACCTGATAAATGACCTTTCGGTGGTCGACAACGTGGAGCTGCCGCTGCTGTACCGGCCCGGCATGGGCAGCAAGGAGCGTCGCCAGCGCGCCCTCGCGGCCCTGGATAAAGTTGGGCTGAGCGCCCGCACGGGGCACTTCCCGGGGCAGCTGTCGGGTGGACAGCGCCAGCGGGTGGCCATTGCGCGGGCCTTAGCCGGCGGGCCGGAGATTATTCTGGCCGACGAGCCGACCGGCAACCTCGACTCGGTGATGGGGGAGGAGATTATGGAGCTGCTGCTAACCCTGAACCGCGAGGAAGGCGTGACCATCGTGATGGTGACCCACGACGCGCAGCAGGCCCTGAAGACGCAGCGGGTAATCCGCCTGTTCGACGGCAGCCAGGTCGGCTGATTTCGGAATCTGTACGCTGCGTCGGGCGGTCATGCCGAGCGCAGCCGAGGCATCTCGCGTGCCACCACTAACTCATTTTCAACGATTGGTTTACTACCCCACGCGAGATGCCTCGGCTGCGCTCGGCATGACGTTTCTTTTTGCTTCTAATCTCAACAACCCATGCTTCTCAATTACCTCAAAATAGCCTGGAAGGTGCTCTTGCGGCGCAAGTTCTTCACGTTCATCTCGCTATTCGGCATCAGCTTCACCCTCATGATAATGCTGGTGGTGATGGCGTTTGTTAACCACGTAACCGGCGGGCACGCGCCGGAAAAGCGCATCGACCGCATCCTGTTCGTGAGCTTTCTAGCCCAGGAATACCGCGACGGCGGCAACAGGAACACACCGGTAAGCGCTGACTTTATCGACCGGTATGTGCGCACCCTGAAAACGCCCGCTACCGTGGCGCTCACGTCGATGACTTCCAGCGCCACCTCCTTCGCCAACAACGAGAGCCTGACCCTGGATGTGCGCTACACCGATGGCAACTTCTGGAAAGTCACCGACTTCGACTTTCTGGACGGCCGCCCCTACTCGGGCAAAGAAGTGAGCAGCGCCGACCGGGTGTGCGTTATCAACGAGCACACGGCGCGGGCTTTTTTCGGCACCACCAAGGGCGTGAGTGGGCGCGACATTGAAATCGGCATCAACCGCTACCGGATTGCCGGAGTAGTGCCCGACGTGGCGGTCATTCGCTTCTACAGCAGTGCCGACGTATGGGTGCCGTACACCCTGAGCACCTCCTATGTAAAAAGCAGCCGCCTGGATGGGGAGTTTATGGCCATGCTGCTGGCCAAGCCCGGCAGCGAGCAGCTGCCGGCCATGCACGCCGAGTTTGCCGGGGTAATGCGCCGCGTGCAGCCACCAAACCCGAAGGAGGTGAAGTCCCTGCACTGCCACGCCGACCCGGCCCTGTCCAGCATTGTGCGGGAAATCACGATGCATACAAAAACCGAAGACGACGGCATGAGCATCTTTCTGCTGGGTTGTTCGGCCCTCGGCCTACTGTTTATGCTGCTGCCGGCCCTGAACCTGGTGAACCTGAACGTGACCCGCATTATGGAGCGGGCCAGCGAAATAGGCGTGCGCAAGGCCTTTGGCGCATCGGGCGGCGCGCTGGTGGCGCAGTTTCTGGTCGAGAACGTGGTGCTGGCGGTGCTGGGCGGCCTGCTGGGCCTGGGCCTGGCCGCCGGGGCGTTGGGGCTGCTCAACGGCAGCCACCTCATTGCCTATTCGCAGTTTTCCCTCAGTTGGTGGGCCTTTGGCTGGGGCATGGTGCTGGCGCTGGTGTTTGGGCTGATGAGCGGCGTGTACCCGGCCTGGAAAATGTCGCGCCTCAACCCCGTCGATGCCCTGCGTGGCAGCGGCGGCGGGCCGCAATAATGCCCTCGGCGCTGTTCGCCACCTTCATTTCGTACCCCTTACCACCGCACCTATGCTACGCCACCTTTTTCGCTTAATCTGGAACCGCAAGCGTTCGAATATGCTGCTGCTTTCCGAAATATTTTTCTCCTTCGTTGTGCTCTTTGGGGTGGCCACGCTGCTGTTCAACTACGGCCGCAACTACCTGCAGCCATTTGGCTTCCAGCACGCCAACGTCTGGCGGCTCAACATCGTGGCGGGGCAGGGCGATAAAATGGCCCGCGCCCAGCTCGTCGACGTGCTGCGGCAGGTGCGGGCCCTGCCCGGCGTGCTGGACATCACCCTCACCAGCGACAACACCCCCTTTCGCTTCAACACCTCCAACACCTCGTATGTAAACGGGACGAGAAAAGCGACAGACGTGGACTGCTACGATGCCGACGACCGGTACGCTTCAACCCTCGGGGTGAAGCTGCGCGCCGGGCGCTGGTTCGAGGCCCGCGACGATGCGGCGGCGCACCGGCCCGCCATTATCAGCCAGAATACCAGCGACGCGCTGTTTGGGCCGGGCACGTCGGCGGTGGGTCGCCTTTTTCGGTCTGATAATCCGTTTGGGCGCGACACCCTCAGAGACTACCAGGTGATTGGCGTGGTGGACAACGTGCGGGCAGGCGGCGATTTTGCATCGGCCACGCCTTCGGCCTGGATACGCCAGCAACCGCAAGACACCGCCCGCTCGGAAAGCGCGTCCGTGTTGATGCGCGTGGCCCCTGGGCAGGGCGCCGCGTTGGAGCAGCGCATCGTGCGCACGGTGGCCAGCCTCACCCGGCAGTGGAGCACGCAGGTGTATTCGCTGGAGAAAGACCGGGTCGACAAGCTGAAGCCAACCCTGGCCCCGCTGGCCGCCTTGGCCCTGATTGCGATTTTTCTGGTGGTGAACGTGGCGCTGGGCCTGTTTGGCATGCTGTGGTACACCATCAGCCAGCGGCGGGCCGAAATTGGCCTGCGGCGGGCCATGGGCGCTACCGGGCCTGGCATCAGCCGCCAGTTTTTGGGCGAGATGATGGTGCTGACCACACTAGGCGTGCTGGGCGGCGTGCTGCTGGCGGCGCAATTTCCGCTGCTGGGGGCCTTTGGGGTAGCGCCGCAGGTGTATGGCGTGGCCATGCTGGTGGCTACGGGCGTCATTTTCGTGCTCACGGCTTTGTGCGCTTGGCAGCCCAGTCGGCTCGCGGCCGCTATTCAGCCGGCCGCTGCCCTGCGCGAGGAATAACCCGTGGTCCGTGAGGCCGTCTATGCAGTTTTCTTTCCAGTTTAACCGTTCAGCAGCATGCTACTCAATCATCTGAAAATGGCCTGGAAGGTCTTGCAGCGGCGCAAGTTCTTCACCCTGCTTAGCCTGGTGGGCATCGGGGCCACGCTCATGAGCCTGCTCGTGGCCGTGGCGCTCTACGACGCCGCGGCTGGTCCGCACGCGCCCGAAAGCCACCCCGACCGCCTGCTCACCTCGACGCTGATGACCTTGGACATGGGCGGCGGACCCATGCGCATGCGCCCCAGCCACTGGCTGCTGAGCAAGGCGCTGGCTCCCGTGCAGGGCCAGGCCACCGTGGCCATTGCCAGCGTCGACCCGATGCCGGTGGTGGCCTACGTGCAAGGCCGCAAGCTGCCGCTGAACGTGAAAGCTGCCGATGCCGGCTTTTGGCGCGTGTTCGACTTTCAGTTTCTGGAAGGCGGGCCGTACACGGCCGGGCAGCGGGGCGAGGGCATTCCGGCGGTTATCAGTGCGCACACGGCCCGGGCCTATTTCGGCAAAGCGCGGGGCGTGGTGGGCCACACACTCGTCATCGACCAGAAAAACTACCGGGTACTCGGCGTAGTAGCCAACGTGCCGGCCGTGCGCTTCCACACCTACGCCGACGTGTGGGTTCCCTTCGACCCCAACGCCATAGATATGCAGGCCGATAACCCCTTCGGCACTGCCGAAGCCGTGGTACTTTCCCCCAGCCCCGCCGCGCTGTCGGCCGTGGCAGCGGCGTTTCAGAAGGGCCTAAGTACGGTACCCGTCGAAAAAGGCATGACCGTGGACATGAAGCTGCAGCCCTTCGCCGAGTCGGTGGCTGGGCACGTGCTGGCGCAGTACAACTGGACGAAAGACCCAGCCCGCCTTTTCCGGTGGCTGAGCGGAGTGGCCGTGGCGTTGCTGCTGCTGCTGCCCGCCCTCAACCTGGTGACCATGAACGTGAGCCGCCTGCGCGAGCGCGCCGCCGAGATTGGGGTGCGCAAGGCCTTTGGCGCTACAGCAGGGGCGCTGGCCAGTCAGTTTCTGATTGAAACCCTGGTGCTAACCTTGCTGGGCGGCGTGGTGGGGCTGGTGCTGGCCACCGCGCTGCTGCACGGGCTGGGCGGGCGCTACCTGGCCGCCTATGGCCGCATCGAGCCCAACCTGGCAGTGTTCGGCTGGGCGCTGCTGGGGAGCTTGATTTTCGGGTTGCTCTCGGGGGCATACCCGGCGTGGCGCATGGCCCGGCTGCCGGCCGTGGAGGCGTTGCGCAACGCGCCCGGGTAGTAGGATAACCGATTAATTGAACGTCATGCCGAGCGCAGCGAAGCATCTCGCCTGCTATCACTGACTTAATCAGTTGGATTACCATCACACGCGAGATGCCTCGGCTGCGCTCGGCATGACAACCTTCTGATTTCCCGCAAAAACCATGTTCCAACACCTGCTCATCCTTATCTGGAACCGCAAGCGGGCCAATGCGCTGCTCATGGCCGAGCTGTTTCTGTCGTTCGTCGTGCTGTTTGGGCTGGGCAGCCTGGTGGCGGTGGTGACGCTGGCCATGCGCCAGCCGCCGGGTTTTGCCTACGACGATGTGTGGGAGCTGCGCCTGACCACCAACAACGACCAGACGCCCCAAAGCCCCACCCTGCGCCGCCTGCTGGCCCAGCTGCGGGCCACCCCGGGCGTGGCCGACGTGAGCCTGGCCGCGTTCAGTACGCCATTTTCGGGCTACAACATGAGCAGCAACATTCGCGTCGAAAAAGGCCCGCTGGTGAGTGGCAACGAAGTGCAGGCCGACGACCATTTCGGTCCGCTGCTGAAGCTGGAGCTGTTGGAGGGGCGCTGGTTCGCCCCCCGCGACGATGCCAGTAAGGTGCCGCCCATCATCATCAACCGCGAGTTGCGGCAGGCGCTGTTTGGTACGGGCCCGGCGCTGGGCAAAATGGTGCGGTCGAGCCATTCTTCCAACCCAAAGGAAATGAAGGAGGGCCGGGTGGTGGGCGTCACGGGCTCGTACCGGCCCGGCGGCGACCTGGGCGCGCCCACCCCGGGCGTGTTCGTGCGGGCCGTGCTGCCCGACAGTGCCGTCACCATGTTCTCGCACACGCTGCTGGTGCGGGTGCGGCCCGGCAGCGGTGCCGTGCTGGAAGAACAGCTGGTACGCACCATAGCCGCCATCACCAAAACCTGGAGCACCAGCGTTATCGCCCTGCCCGACAGCCGTGCTGCCGGCCTCGAAACGGCCCTTGCGCCCATCTGGGCCGTGGGGCTGGTGTGCGCGTTTCTGCTGTTGAACGTAGCGTTGGGGCTGTTTGGAGCCTTGTGGCAGGCCATTGGCCAGCGCCGGGCCGAGATTGGCCTGCGGCGCGCCGTGGGCGCTACCGGCCCGGGCATCAGCCGGCAGTTTGTGGCCGAAACCTTAATGCTGACCACACTGGCCGTGGGGCCCGGGCTGTTGCTGGCAGCGCAATTTCCATTGCTGAACGCATTTGGGCAGCCGTTGGCAGTGTACGCGGTGGGCATGGGCCTGGCGCTGGTGCTGGTGTACGGCTTCGCGGTGCTGTGCGCGGTGCAGCCCAGCTGGCAGGCTGCCGCCATTCAGCCAGCAGCGGCGTTGCGCGAGGAGTGAGCGGCAGGGTTGGTGCGGCTGAGGTAGGGGCGGGGCTTGCCCCGCCCGCATCGTTGGGGTGACTCCGGGTATCCAATAAAGGCCAGTATAGCTAACAACGGGCGGGGACAAGCCCCGCCCGTAATTGTTCAAATTACAAAAAATCTTCATCCACTCTTGTAACGAACCGCTACCTTGGCCGATACTCCAGGCAACCAAACCCTGCCAAGCGGCATCTGCCGCGGCAGGACCTCCGGCTTCTCTCACCTTTTTTCTGTTTCAGTTATGAAAAACCTAACCGCCACCGCCTTTTTTTGCCTCCTGAGCACGGGAGCAGCTTTCGCCCAAACCGCCCCGCAGGTGCGCAGCGTCGCCAGCTTCCAGGCCGTGGAGGTGAGCAACGGCATCGAACTGCGCCTCACGCCCGGTACCACCCAGCGCGTGGAAGCCAGCGCCGACGACGCCGACCAACTCGCCCGCCTCAAAACCGAAGTGAGCAATGGCGTGCTGAAAATCAGCTACGACCGCGAACTCACCGAGTCGATGGGATTCAAGACTACCCGCCACCTGCGCGTGGACGTGATGGCCACCAGCCTCACCGCCCTGCACGCCAGCAGCGGTGCCAAAGCCGAAGTGCTGGGTGCCTTCACTACCCAGAAACTCGATGTGCAAGTGTCGTCGGGCGCTACGCTCAAAGCCAATTTCAGCAGCACCGACATGCACGCCCAGGTGAGCAGCGGTGGCGTTGCCACGCTGGCCGGCAGCGCCCAGCGGCTCGATGTGGGCGCCAGCAGCGGCGGCGTGTTCAAGGGCAGTGAGCTGATGGCTCGCGCCTGCGACGCCTCGGCCAGCAGCGGCGGCAACTTGTCAGTGGCCGTGCAGGAAACCCTGACGGCCCATGCCAGCAGCGGCGGCGACATTCGCTACGCCGGCTCGCCCCGCGTGAGCAAGCACACCAGCAGCGGCGGCAGCGTGAAGAGCCGCTAGTAGCTTTTGCAAAACGTCATGCAGAGCGCAGCGAGCATCTTGTCTGCAGTCACTAACTCTAATCGTGAGTACATCATTGATTAGTGACTGCGGGCAAGATGCTTCGCTGCGGTGTGCATGACGGCTTATAATTTCCAGATATCAAAAACAAGCATGTTTCTCATCGTCGACGACGACCTTGCCATCCGCACTTCGCTAAAGCTGCTACTGAAACAAGCGGGCTACCCCGCGCAGGCTGTGGCTACGCCTGCCGAAGCATTGGCTGTGGTGCGCGAAACGCCGCCCGAACTGGTGCTGATGGACATGAACTTTTCGCTGGCTACCACTGGCCACGACGGCCTGGCCCTGCTACGCCAGGTGCGGCAGCTCGCTCCGCAGCTGCCCGTGGTGCTCATCACCGGCTGGGGCAGCATCGAACTGGCCGTGGCCGGAATGAAGGCTGGTGCGGCCGAGTTCGTGACCAAGCCCTGGCACAACGACTCGCTGCTCCAGACCATCCGTACGGTCTTGGCGTTGCAGGAAGCACCGGTAGCGCCCGCCGAGCCGGCTACTGCCGCCAGCCAGCGCCGCCAGCTCGACCAGCAATTTAATTTCCAGCCCATTGTCGGGCACGATGCCCAGCTGCTGCACGTGCTGCGGCAGGTGGGGCAGGTGGCGGCTACCGACGCCGCCGTGCTCATCGAGGGCGAAAGCGGGACCGGTAAAGAGCTGATTGCCGAAGCCATTCACCGCAACAGCCACCGCGCCCGCCAACCCTTTGTGAAGGTGAACCTGGGCGGTATTTCGAGTAGCTTGTTTGAAAGTGAGATGTTCGGCCACCGGCGCGGCGCGTTCACCGATGCCAAAACCGACCGCGTGGGTCGCTTCGAGCTGGCCAACGGCGGCACTATTTTCCTGGACGAAATCGGCGAACTGGAACTGGCCAGCCAGGTAAAGCTGCTGCGCGTGCTGCAGGACCGTACCTACGAAGTACTGGGCGACTCGAAGCCGCGCCGGCTCGATATCCGCGTCATTGCCGCGACCAACCGCAACCTGGCCGAGATGGTGGCGCAGGGCCGTTTCCGCGAAGACCTGTTCTACCGCATCAACCTGATTTCGGTGCGCCTGCCCGCGTTGCGCGAGCGCCCAGCCGACATCCCGCTGCTTACCCAGCACTTCATCGCCCAGCTGCGCGCCACCTACCAGCGCCCGGCCCTCAAAGTGGGTGCCCGCGCCCTGCACTGGCTGCGCGAGCAGCCGCTGCCCGGCAACATCCGCGAACTGAAAAACCTGGTGGAGCGGGCGGTACTCGTGAGCGGCCACGAAGAGCTGGGCCCCGAAGACTTCCAAGCCAATGCGCAGCCCTTGCCCGCCCGCGCACCCGAAGCCGGCGAGCTACCTGCGCCCGGCTCGATGACCCTGGACGAGCTGGAAGTGCACATGATACGCCAGAGCCTGACGCACTACGACGGCAACATCAGCCGCGTGGCCAAGGCGCTGGGCCTGAGCCGGGGCGCATTGTATCGAAGGCTGGAGAAGCACGGAATTCCGTTCGACGCCTAGCCACCGCCCCGAGCAATTGCTCTGGAGCAGGCCCGCGGTACCTCGCCGATTAAGCCGACCTTGCACCGTTTCATGCCCTGCGAAGCAAAGGCTCCGCGCTACGTTACCATGTCCCTCCGCGTCCGGTTTCTGCTTTTTGCTACCCTTATCCATGTAGTGCTCATTGCGCTGACAGCTCAGTTGCGCACCACCAATCCGGTTCTGTTTGTGGGCAGCGAAGTGTTGCTGTTGTGCAGCATTGTCCTCACCGTTCAACTCTACCAGGGGTTCGTGCGGCCGTTTCAACTCATCGCGGCGGGCACGGCGGCCATGCAGGCCCAAGATTTCAGCATGAAGTTCGTGCCCGTGGGCCAGCGCGAGATGGACCAGCTCATCGGCGTGTACAACCAGATGATTGACGCCCTGCGGCGTGAGCGCGTAAGCCAGCACGAAAAAAGCATGCTGCTCGAACGCCTCATCCAAGCCTCGCCAGCGGGCATCTTGCTGCTCGATTTTGAGGGCCGTATCGAAATCATCAACGCCGCTGCTGCCCGCTTCATAGGCCAGCCCGCGGCCGAATTGCATGGCCGAATGCCCGCCGAGCTGCCCGGGGCCTGGGGCCCGGCCCTGGCCGCCCTTTCCGAAAGCCAGCCGCAGGCGCTGCGCCTCTCGGGCCTGGCCACTTACCGCGCCACGGCGGCCCACTTCCTCGACCGGGGCTTTACCCGCCGCTTTGTGGTGCTCGAAGAGCTTACCCAGGTACTCATCAAGCAAGAAAAACAAGCCTACGAGCAACTGATTCGGATGATGGCGCACGAAATCAACAACTCCATTGGGGCCATCAACTCCATTCTGCACAGTTTCCAGCATTACGCGCCCCAGCTCGCGCCCGCCGACCGGCCCGATTTTACCGAGGCCCTCGATGTGAGCATCGCCCGCAACACCCAGCTGGCCAACTTTATTGGCAGCTTTGCCCGGTTGGTACGTCTGCCGCCCCCCACACCGCAACCCACCGACGTGTGCGCCCTGCTGCGTGCTACCGCCCGCCTGCTGCAGCCCCAGAGCCAGGAACGGCGCATTCAGTGGCACTTGGACCTACCCGACGAGCCATTGCTAATAAGCCTCGACGCCCAGCAGTTGGAGCAAGCCTTGCTGAACGTGGCCAAAAATGCCGTCGAAGCCATTGGGCACGATGGCAACATCTGGGTGAGTGCCACGCTTCATCCGCCGGCTCTCTGTATTGAAAATGATGGCCCTACCCTTACTCCCGAAGTGCAGCAACGGCTTTTCACCCCCTTTTTCAGCACCAAGCGTGATGGCCAGGGCATTGGCCTGACCCTGGTACGCGACGTACTGCTCGCTCACGGCTTTCAATTTCGGCTCGATACGAATATCGCTGGACACACAGAGTTTTCAATTGAATTTGGAGATACCCTATAAATTATTAAGGGTATTTGAAACGATTGCATAGTATTATTGGGAAACAGCCTTTAAAATAATAGGGTATTGATTGAATGTATTGCCTAATTTCGCTGAGCAGCATTTAAAATCACACTCTGTTATGACTCGCAAACAATTTATCGCTACCACCTGCCTGGGTCTGTTGTTATTACTGGCTGGCGTTGCTGCTTTTCTGCCGCAAAACCACCCCGAGGCCCAGCCCAACGCCTTCGAGCCCGCCGACCTGGCCTGGATGCTCTCGGCCTCTGGCCTCGTGCTGCTGATGACGCCGGGCCTGGCTTTCTTCTATGGCGGCATGGTGAGCAAGCGCAACGTCATTTCCACGATGCTGCAAAGCTTTATCGCCTTGGGCGTCATCTCGGTGCTGTGGTACGTGGTAGGCTTTTCGCTGGCGTTTGGCGACAGCATTGGCGGCGTTATTGGCAACCCGCTCACGTTTTTCATGTTCAACAACGTGGGCACGGCTGCGCACCCGCGTCTGGCGCCTAACCTGCCGTTGGTGCTGTTTGCGGCCTTCCAACTGAAGTTTGCCATCATCACGCCCGCCCTTATCAGTGGGGCTTTTGCCGAGCGCATCCGGTTCTGGGGCTACCTGCTGTTCATGTGCCTGTTCAGCCTGCTCATCTACTGCCCGCTGGCCCACTGGACCTGGCACCCCGACGGTTTCCTGCTGAAATGGGGCGTGCTCGACTTTGCCGGGGGCACGGTGGTGCACATCTCGGCCGGCTTTGCAGCCCTGGCCGGTGCGTTAGCCTTAGGCCGCCGCCACTCCCACCTCGAAGGCCACACCCACGTGCCGCCCAATGTTCCCTTTATTCTCATTGGCACGGGCTTGCTGTGGTTTGGCTGGTTTGGTTTCAATGCGGGCTCGGCGCTGGCGGCCAATGCCACCGCGGTGCAGGCGTTCTTCACCACGCACCTGGCTTCGGCCGCCGCCATGCTCACTTGGATGCTGATTGAGGCCGTGCGCGGGCAGCGGCCTTCGGCGGCGGGCGCAGCTATTGGCGCGGTAGTGGGCCTCGTGGCCATCACCCCGGCGGCGGGCTACGTGAGCTACGGTCCGGCGCTGTTCATCGGGGTAGTATCTGCGGCCATCAGCGCCGGCGCGGTAGATTTGAAGAATCGCACCACACTCGATGATACCCTCGATGTATTCCCCTGCCACGGCGTAGGCGGTATTGTGGGCATGATTCTGACCGCCATTTTTGCTAAAGAGGGCGGCTTGGCCACTACCGGCTCCTGGACGCTGCTGCTGCACCACTTCGGCGCATTGGCTTTCATTTCGGTGTTCACCTTCGGCGGCTCCTATCTTCTTTATAAGATAACCAACGTCCTTATCCCCATTCGGGTAAACGCCACCCACGAAGCCGACGGCCTCGACCTGAGCCAGCACGGCGAAACAGTGTTGCCCGCGCCGCAAGAAGAACTACTCATCACCGAGCCCCGCTTTATGATGCGGGCCTAAGCAGGAAAACTGTTAGGCTGTCATCCTGAGCGCAGCGAAGGACCTTATCACGACTGCTGCGAATTGCTCAGTCTTGATAAGGTCCTTCGCTGCGCTCAGGATGACAGCCGAAATCTTGCTACGTCCCCAGCACAAATACCGTCGGAATCTTGTGCAGCTCCGGGGCCGGTAAGCGTTTCCAGTCGGCTACAGTCAGCGTTTTGATAAACTCGCCGGCTCCGGTTATATCGGCCGCCACGCACAGGCGGGTGCCGGGCTGCAGATGCGCCAGCAAGTCGGCAAACAGCGCCCCGTTGCGGTAAGGGGTTTCAATAAACAGCTGCGACTGCTGCCGCTGCTGCGCCTCTTTTTCCAAGGCCTTGATGGCGGCAACCCGCGGTGCTTTCTCGATAGGCAGGTAGCCGTGGAACGCAAACTGCTGGCCATTCAGCCCCGAAGCCATAAGTGCCAGCAGCAGCGACGACGGCCCCACCAGCGGCCGTACCCGCAAGCCTTGCCGGTGCGCCTCCCGGGCCAGAGCTGCGCCCGGGTCAGCAATGCCCGGGCAGCCTGCTTCGCTCAGAATGCCGGCATCAATGCCCTCTTTCGCGAGGGGAACGAGGGCGGCGCGTACCTCGGCATCGGTACTGTCTTTGTCGATGACCACGAAGCGGATATCCTCAATGACGCGGTGCGGGGCTACACCTTTCACGAAGCGGCGGGCCGTCCGGGCATTCTCCACCAGAAAGTAAGGGAGCGTAGCTACGGCCGCAACTACGTGGGGCGGCAGCACTTGCGGCGCCGTGTCTTCGGCCAGCGGCGTGGGAATGAGGAAGAGGGTTTTCAATAGAATAGTAGCTTGGATGCTGCAATTAGCTCAGGGCGAAAGCTTTCACCAGTTCAAAAACTTCCTCCGGCTTTTCGGCGTGCACCCAGTGGCCGGCATCGACCACGGTAGCCACCTGCGAGTGCGGAAACAGCGCCGGGATGCCGTGCAGCTTGTCTTCGGCGGTGATATAGTCCGACTTGCCGCCCCGGATGAACAGGGCCGGCTTCAGAAACGGTGCGGTGCTGGTCGTGGACTCGCCAATAGCAGACAACCGCGCCGCCAGCACGTCTAGGTTGATGCGCCAGGCGAAGGTGTTGTCCTCGCGGCGGTAGAGGTTTTTCAGCAAAAACTGCCGGGTGCCCATGTTAGGGACGTATTTGGCCAGCGCGGCATCGGCCTCCTGCCGGTTGGTGCAGGTAGTAAAATCGACGGCTTGCAGGCCGGCCACAATATCGTCCTGATGCTCCATGTCGGAGAAGCGCGGGGCGATGTCGACCACGATGAGCTTGGCCAGCCGCTCGGGATGGTCAAGGGCCAGGCGCATGGCCACTTTCCCGCCCATGCTGTGGCCCATAAGCGTGGTATCGGCCCCGAGCTGCAGGTGGTCGAAGAGGTCGAGCACGTCCTGCGCCATAAGGGCGTAAGTATGCTCCGGCGAGTGAAATGAGCGGCCGTGGTTGCGCAAATCCACGCTGATAACGCGCAGGTCGGCTTCGGTAGCCCAGCGGCGGGCGAGGCTTTGCCAGTTATCGAGGGTGCCAAACAGGCCGTGGAGGATAACCAGGGGCCGGCCCTGGCCTTGGTCGAGGTGATGAAGCAAAGGCATAGTGCAAAAATAGCGAACGCCTCCCCGGCAGACCGGGAAGGCTTTCGCAAAGAAGCCGCAGGGCGACTACGCCGTTACAGGGGTAGCGGTGGCCGCTTGAAGCACAGGTGCAAACACCGTTTTGGCAAACTCTTCCAGCGTGGTGGGCGTGGTGCTGGCTGCGTCGCGGGGGCCGTTGGCCATCGACTCCCCTGCGTTGATGTTGCGGGTCATCTCGTCGTACAGGCTGGCCCGCTGCCTGAAACCCCACCCACAACTGTGGCCGCCGGCTAACTTCACCGCTTCAACACCCAAAACGCCAGACCTTGAGTCCGGTTTTATTTCGCCCTTCATCTTCTTTCAGTTCTGAAACACACAGCTTTACTAGTCGCCGGGGTGCTGTTCGCCACCAATACCTGGGCCCAGGTTACGCCGCCGGGCTCTACCACGCCCGCCACGCCGCCCAACGCTGCCTCGGCCCAGGAGCCGGCGCACCAGCCCGAAAAGGCCCGCAACTGGAGCCTGCACTTCCAGCAGACGCTCATCGACCAGTGGCATAACAACCTAACGACGCCCTATTCGGGCGATTATAGCCTGGCCGACCGCGAATCAGCCAAGCTTTCTTTCACCAGCACGCTGTTTATCGGCCGGCGGCTGTGGAAGGGCGGGGCCATCTACTTCAACCCCGAAGTGGCGGGTGGCAGCGGCCTGAGCGGTGCGCGCGGAGTGGCAGGATTTGTCAATGGCGAAACCTTTCGTATTGGCGACCCTTCGCCCAACCTGTACCTGGCCCGGCTGTACCTGCGCCAGGTATTTGCCCTGGGCACGGCAACCGATGTCGACCTCGACGACCTCAACCAGCTGGCCGGTCCCACCCCGCAACGCTATGTTGCCGTCACGCTGGGCAAATTTAGTACCGCCGATTTCTTCGACCAGAACAGTTACTCGCACGACCCCCGCACCCAGTTTCTGAACTGGAGTTTGATGAGCGCCGGCGCCTGGGACTACGCCGCCAACACGCGCGGCTATACCGTGGGCGGCGTTTTGGAGTACGTCACGCCCGGGTTTACGGCTCGGTTCGCCTCCACGCTCATGCCCACGCTGGCCAACGGCCCCGTCCTAGATTTCCACTACGGTACGGCCCACGCCGAAACCCTGGAACTGACCAAGGTATACCGGCTGCGCGGCCGGCAGGGCACCATCCGGGCACTGGGCTTCCGCAACGTGGCGGCCATGGCTACCTACAACACGGCCGTTCGGTTGGCCCAGCTTACCGGCCAGCAGCCCGATGTGACCCTGGTACGAAACGACGGCCACACCAAAGTCGGCTTCGCCCTGAATGCGGAGCAGGAAATCGCCAAAAACCTGGGCCTGTTTTCCCGGGTGAGCTACAACGATGGCAAGAACGAAACCTGGGCTTTCACCGAAATCGACCGGAGTGCCAGCCTGGGCGTGGTGAGCACCGGCGACCGGTGGCAGCGGCCCGATGACCGGTTCGGGGCGGCCGTCGTGGTGAACGGCATCAGCGCCGAGCACCGCGCCTACCTGGCAGCCGGCGGCTACGGCTTCATCGTAGGCGACGGGGCGCTGAACTACGGCCTGGAAAAGATTGGCGAGCTGTACTACAGCTTCGGGCTGCCCACTTACCACGCCTCCATCAGCCCCGATTACCAGCTGGTCATCAACCCGGCCTACAACAAGGACCGCAGCGGCCCGGTGCACGTGGTGGCGGTGCGCCTGCACGTTGAGTTTTAGAGCCGTTTCGGAATCAGTGGATGTAGGGGCGGGGGCAAGCCCTACCGGGTACGACCCCGCCCCTACATCGTGCCGCCTGTACACTGGCTACGAAAACGCTCTAAGCTAATCGGGCCACTAAAGCGAAACAAGCATAACTTGGGGCAACCGCTGTAACGTTGGCGGCATCATGGCGGTAACCGGGTTCACTCATTCACCCTTTCCCCTTTTTCGCATGCAAAAGCTTCCGATTACTTCGATATGCGCGGGCCTATTGGCCCTGGCCGTTGGCACGCTCTCTTCCTTCACAACTAGCCGGCTCGTGGCCGACCGTGAAACCCGCTCCGTGGGTTTGTTCTCCGAAATCAGCCTCGGCGGCTCGGCGCACGTGGTGGTGAAGCAGGGGAGCCCCCAAAGCGTGGTAGTAGAAGCCAGCAAAGAAGACCTGGCCGAATTTGAAACCGAGGTACAGGGCAATAAGCTGCGCCTGGGCTTCCGCCAGCAGCCGGGCAAGATGTTCAATAGCAAAAACCACGGTCCCGTAACGGTTTACGTGACCGCGCCGAGCCTCACGGCGTTGCGCGTGGGCGGCTCGGGCAAGCTCGAAGTAGATGGGGCGCTTACTGCCGATGTCATGGCGCTGGCCGTGAGCGGCTCCGGCGACTTGCTGGTGCCGCAGCTCAAGGCCGGGCGCCTCGAAACGGCTGTATCGGGCTCGGGCGATGTAACGGTGGGCGGCAGCAGCCCCAGCAACGAAATCCGCATCAGCGGCTCGGGCAAAGTGAAGGCGCACGAGCTGAAAACCGAAACCAGCCGCGCCCGCATCAGCGGTTCGGGCGACGCGCATGTGTACGCCAGCCGCACCGCCGAGGGCACCATCTCGGGCTCGGGCACCATGTACGTGGCCGGGGGCGCCCAGCTCAGCAGCACTACCCACGGCAGCGGCCGGGTTACCAAAGAATAACAGGCTAATACCCTGTGGGAAAGCCCCGGTTGCCGCTTGCAGCCTTGTCCTTACCCAACACTCGTTGCCTGACTGCTGGCGGCACTTGACTGGTCCGGTCCGACCGCCCTAGGCGGTCCGACCGGTTGAAGAACCCCCGGTTTCGCTCCGCCAACAACCGGTCGGACCGCCTAGGGCGGTCGGACCGGAGCAACGACCGCCGTTTTGGGTAAGGACAAGGCTGCAGCTTGCAGCCGGGGCTTTTTAGTGGACCAATAATGGCCTGCTGGTATAAAATTCGGGCATATGGGGGGAGCGAGCCGACCGTCGGGGGGTGGAAGCCGTACCTTTGCTGGGCAGCATCTGCTGGCTTTGCGTTTCACCCAATACCACCCCGTGTATCTTCATCATGTGGCGGCCTACCTCCCAGAGGCCGTCGTTACCAATGCTCACTTCACTCGTATCAATGGCCTGGCCAGCGAGTGGATAATTGAGCGCACCGGCATTCGGGAGCGTCGCAAAGCGGCCCCCGGCGAAAATGCCAACACCATGGCCATTGCCGCCACCCGCGCGGTGCTGGCTGCCGCCCCCAATTTTGCTCAGGAGAGTATTGACCTTATCGTGGTCGGCACCTACACGCCCCACGATACCATCTTTACCGCTGCCCACGCCGTGCAGCGCGATTTGGGCATCAACGAAATCCCCACCGTTAGCATCTCGTCGGCCTGTTCGTCGCTGCTCAACGCGGTTGAAATTGTGGAGGGCTATTTTGCCATGGGCAAGGCCACGCGTGCCGTCGTCGTTGTGACCGAGCACAACACGGCCTACAACAACGAGGAAGACACCATGGCCGGCCACTTGTGGGGCGACGGTGCGGCGGCCCTGCTCATCAGTAAGGAGCGCATCAGCTCCGAGGATTTGCACATTGCCGAAGTCATCACCGGTGGGGCTGCCCCGGTGAGCAAGGCCGACGAGGCCGTGACCCTGAAGCCCGTGGAAAAGGGCATCGTGATGCCCTTCGGCCGCGACGTGTTTCAGCAGGCCTGCACCTACATGGCCCGCGTGACCCAGACGCTGCTCGACAAGCACCACATCGCCACCCCCGACCTTACCTACCTCATTCCGCACCAGGCCAACCTGCGCATTTCGAAAAATGTGACCAAGGCCCTGGGCATCGACCCGGAACGCGCCGTGAGCAACATCGAGCGCCTCGGCAACACCGGCTGCGCCGGCGCCGCCATCGGCCTGGCCGAAGTATGGGACACCCTGAAAGCCGGCAACAAGGTCATCATTACCGTGTTCGGCGGCGGCTACTCGTACGGAGCCATGCTCCTTAATAAGTAGCAACTGGGAGGAAATTTGCCTGTCATCCTGAGCGCAGCGAAGGACCTTCTCACCGCTGAACAGTTAGCAGTAACTCACCTGCTGCTGGCTTGATAAGGTCCTTCGCTGCGCTCAGGATGACAGACGTTAAACTATTTTCCTAACCCCGTGCTTCCTCCCGCCGCCTCTTTCCTGCCCGAAATCACCTTCCAGACCAGCCGCGCCAGCGGCCCAGGCGGCCAGAACGTGAACAAGGTAGAATCGCGCGTGGAGCTGCGCTGGCACCTGATGGACTCGCAGGTGCTCACCGACGAGCAGAAGCGGCTGATTCTGGAGAAGCTAACGAACCAGCTCACCGCCGAGGGCCTGTTGCTGCTGGCCGCGCAGGACGACCGCAGCCAGTTCCGCAACAAGGAAATTGTGCTGGCCCGCTTCCACGAGCTGCTCCTCAAAAGCCTGCGGCGGCCCAAGCCCCGCAAGGCCACCAAACCCAGCAAAAGCGCCGTGCGCAAGCGCCTGGAAGGTAAAAAGCTTCAGGGGGAGAAGAAGGCCAACCGGCGCAAGCTGGACTAGGGTCGGGGCGGATTGGCAGGTTTTTTTGCTGGCCATGGAATTTTCCTGCCAACCTTTGGCAGGAAAATTCCACGCCGGCCAAAATTTCCTGCCAACCAATGCCCCGCCCTTACACTCCCACCGACCCGCTGCTGACGCGGCTGCGGCGCTACTTCGGCATTTCCCAAGAGGAGTTGGCCCGCTACCTGGGCGTAAGCGGCCCCTATATGAGCCGCCTCGAAACCGGGCAGCGGAGCTTCGCGCCCGCTGTGGCCGAGCCGCTCGATGCACTGGTGCAGCAACTGCCCGCCATTGCGCCCGCTGCCATAGCCCCGCCCGGTCCCGCCGACCTCGCCCCGCCCGACCCGGCTCCGCTCGAAGCCCGCCTCGACTACTGCCGCCACCATGCCGCCCACCTGCGCCGGGCCCTGCGCCCTCTGGAAGCAGAAGCTACTTACGCCGCTCGGTGGCGAGCCGCGCTGCCATTGCTGCGCGCAGCCCTGCCACCCGACCCCGGCGGCGAGGAGCCACCCGCCCATGCGGGGCCGGGCCGCTGGCCGGCTTTTCTGGTTTGGTATCGCTGGCGCTGGCTAGCCGAGCGCCCTACGGCCCTGCCGCCCGCCGATAGCGCCCGCTACCATCTGCTGCGCTTACAAGCCGAAGCGCTCGAAACCGAAGCGGCGGCCCTGGCATCGCTGCTAGCGCACCAGCCTGGCCCCTAGAAAGGGAAGCATTTAGACGTAAGTAGGTCGGATGAATTAGTTTTCACTAAAGGGGGAGAAT
>NZ_BAABDK010000004.1:0-11429 GCF_039539585.1 Hymenobacter glaciei
AGACGACGCCCAAAACTGGTTTCACCACTGCGGCTATCATGTACAATGACTGCGAATCTGCTCTAGCGTCGCCGGTGGTGTTGCTGATGCCCGCGAAGGCGCCAATGAATTGGTTCACCTGGCCGCTGGTGTTGCCGGCGCCGGCGCGGTATCCTTCGAAATGGTTGTAGCCGCTACCGGCGCCGGTGTTGCTCAGGCCGGCCTGGTAGCCCACAAAGTGGTTGTAGTTGGCTTGGGTGTTGGCCGCCCCGGCTTGGTAGCCAGAGAAGTAGTTTTGCTGGCCCGTGGTATTCGCTGCCCCTGCGCTGTAGCCCTCAAAATGGTTGCTGACGCCGGTCGTATTCTGATAACCACTTCGGTATCCTACAAAATGGTTGTAGTCGGCGGCGTTGTTGTAGCCCGCCTGCCGGCCCAGAAACAAGTTTCCGACGCCGCTGGCGGCAAGCCGCCCCGCGTCGGAGCCCAGGAAGGTATTGTTGCCGGTGGTGGCTGAAAAGCCGGCCCCATCACCCACAAAGGTGTTTTCGCTGGCCGTGGTATTGGCGCGACCCGCCTGGTGGCCGGCGAAGGTGTTGAACTGGCCGGTGGTATTGCCCAGGCCCGCGCTGTGCCCCAGGAAGGTGTTGAAGGACGCTGTGTTGCGGTAGCCCGCCCGGTAGCCTAAAAAGGTACTGGCCGCGCCCGTTGCGTTGGACCGCCCGGCCTGAAACCCGCCAAAGGTATTGTCCGAGCCGACGGTGGTGTTAGTGCCGGCCTCGTAGCCCTCGAAAGTGTTGTGCTTGCCCGTAGTGTTTTTGGCCCCGGCTGCGTAGCCCACGAAGTGCAGGCTGTCCAGCGCCGTGACGTCGTGGCCGGCACTGAAGCCGATGAACAGGTTGTTGTTGCCCGTTTTATTCTGTAGGCCGCTGGCGAAACCACTGAACTGGTTGTTGTTGCCTGTGGTGGTATAGAGGCCGCTCTGAAAACCTTCGTACTGATTGAGGCTGCCGGTAGTAGTACCCGCCCCCGCCTGGAAGCCCACATACTGGTCGAGCAAGGCGCCATTCGCCCCAATGTGTTTGCCGGCCTGGTAGCCAACGAGCACGTTTTTAGCCGCATTGGGGTCGCCCAGCCACAGGGCGCCGTCTACGTGCAGGCGGGCCTGCTCCTGGCCATTGATGCCGAAGCGAATAGGCTTGTTGTCCTTCGTGCCCAAGTAGTTGGCCGTCGAATCGGTGGCGGCGTTGCCGGTCAGGTTCCAGCCCGCCCCGGCCGGGGCCGTGCCGGTGTTGAGGCGGGTCCAGTTGGGCGCAACGCTGGTGCCGGCGTTGTAATAAAAGCCGGTGCCGCCCGCTAGGGCCGCATTGGTGTTGAACACCAGCAGGCCAGTAGCCGGCGAGGCAATGGTGGTGCCGTCGGTGAGCGCGGCCAGCGAAACCTGCGGCGAGAGCAGGCCCTTGTTCGCAGCCCGGATTTCGAGGGCGGCCGAGGCATCGGGCGTGGCCGTGCCGATGCCTACCTGGGCACTGGCCTGGTAGCCCACCAATAAGCAGGTAGCCGATACCAGCGCAAGCGTGCGTAAGTGAGTTGTCATGAAGAATACGGTGAATGAGTGACCCGCCTCGGGACGGTAGCGTTGGGAGATTATTATTTAAAATTCATTATTTACTTATTTAATTTATTCTATTTAAAAAAGCATGTTCATGGGGTAGCCCACTGGTTTTTGGGGGCCGTTAATTCGATAAAAATCAACGTAAAGCCTTGCCCTTAAGCACGCCTGCCAGCTTAGAGATGCGCTCGCTGTGCTCGATGCCCAGCCCGACCCGGCCACGCTTTTCGACCAGCGGGCCGCCGCGTTGCTCGGCTTACTCGGGGCCGAAACCATCTACTTCGCCCACTTCGAGGCCCAGGGCACCGTGCGGTTTCTGGGGACTGGCCGCAGCATTTGTTCGGTGCTGACAAGCTGGACGAAGCCTCGCCGCTCGTGACGCAGCACCCGCTGTTCGAAGAATTATTGGTGCGCCAGAACGCGCTGCCGCTGCGCACCAGCGACTTTGCGGCGTTGCCTCAATTCCTCCGAACCGATTTGTGTCAAATTCCCGACCGCCTATGCGCCCTTACGCACCACTTGGTGCTGGCGGCGCGAGTGCCCGGCTGGGGCATGGTGTCGTGTGCTATTTTTCGCAGCCGCCACGCTTTTACCGAGGGCGAACGCACGCTGCTAGCCTTTGTGCGCCCCCACGTAGAAGGCTTATTGCGCTGCACTGGCTTAGCTGGGGCCACTGGCGTATCGGCCGGGGCGGCCCCAGCCGATACGCAGATACCCGATTATTTTGGTTTGACCCGGTGCGAAGCCGACATCTTGTTTCATTTGGCCCAAGGCCGCGCCGACAAAGAAATCGGCCGGTTGTGCTGCATTAGCCCGCGCACGGTGCAAAACCATTTGCGGAACATTTACGCCAAGTTGGGGGTGGACAACCGCACGGCAGCCAGCCGACGGGCCATCGCCGCTTTCTAATAAACGACGTGAGCCGTTAGGCACTCACTACTGCAAGCCGTAGCCGCACGGGCGGCGCCGTGGGCCCCAAAGGCAAGGGCCGGGGGGCTGGGGTGGTGGTGAAAGACCAGCCGGCTCCCCAGGCCGACGTGACGGTAGATGACAAAAAAACGAGTTCCAGGTGCTGAGATTGTGGTTCCATAGCAAATGCAGAAAGAGTGGTGAATGGTAGCGGTGTGGACCCTGCCCGGGATGGGTAGGCACGGCCGTAGTGTGTGTAGGAAGCTGGCAAGCGCATCATCGGTGCACCATGCTACACCTGCCAGCTTTCCCGCACGCGTTTAGAATTTCACGGCCAGGCCGGCTTTGAGGTAGGTTTGGTCGTAACCCAGTTCGGCAAAGGCCCCGATGCTAGGCGTGAAGTAATAGCGCCCACCCACGAACAGGTTTAAGGAAGCCTCGTTGTAGCTGCCATCGATTCCGGCTGCGTTATAGAAGGAGCTCGAAGGCCCGGAGAAAGAAGTACCCAGGTGACGCATACCCAGGCTTAACCCCCCATAGGCATCTAAATTGGGCAGTACCGGATAGTGGAAAGCACCGCGCAGGGTCACCACAAGGTCGGTGTACTTCCACTTGTCGCCGCCGCCCATGTCGTAGCTGGCTCCCTGGTACCCCACAAAAGCGCCCACGCCCAACACGCCGGGGCCCAGCGGCAGAATGCCCCGCTCGTACGATATACTCAGGGCCGGCGATACCGATGAGTTACCACCCAATAGCCCCGAGCCATAGCCGTAGCGGTTGCCCAGCCCAATGCCTATGTTCACCACGCTGGTGCCCACATCGAAGGGGATGTCGCCGGAAGATGAAGCGACCTGCGCAGCCGGAGCCGGCGCCGGAGTTGGTGCCGGCGCGGGGGCCGGGGCAGTTGCCTTGGGTGTGGCCGCTACTGCCGGTTTAGCGGCGGGTTTAGCAGCAGGCTTGGTGGTGGTGCGTACCGCCGGTTTGGGGGCGGGCTTACGGGTTTGGGCGGTGGCAACAGTAGGCACTGCAGCCACAGTGGCCGAAGCCAGCATAATAGAGAAGAAGGTGCGCATGGTGTTTTACAGAAAAAGGTGAGTTAAGAACAGACACGCAAAAATATAAAGAAGCTATGATACAATTGCGGAGCACGCACTAATTAACTCATTTATACTCTTAAAAAACTCACTAGAATGGTAGTCAGCCAAAAGAACATTGCCATTGTTTATTATTGAAAAACTCTGTCAATCAACTGCTTATGCACCTAGCAGAAGTCTGCGCGAAGCAGGCCCCAGGTGGTAGGTGCGCCGCCCTCCGGCCCGCTCGGGCACTGCCCTGCCAGCCGAAAGCCCAGGCGCTGGAAAAACGGCAGTTGCTCGGCTCCTTGCGTATCGAGGTAGCAAGGCACAGCCGCCGTAGCCTGCATGGCGGCCAGGGTGGCCTGTAGCAGGCGGCGGCCCCGCCCCTGCCCGCGCGCAGCGGGGTGCACGGCCAGTGCCAGCAGGTAATGGTGTCCGCCCGGGTCCACGGTTTGCTCACGGAGCCAGGCCATGGCGCGCAAATGGTGACGCAGCCGCGACAAGCCGGCCCAACCCAGCCGCCACAGGGCGGCCGGCAGCACGCCCGCCCGCAGCAGGGGCCAGCGAGCCGCCCCCAGGTGGTCGGAACTTAGCCAAATGGCCAGGGCCAGACCGTCGGCGTCGGCATATACCCGGCCGTGGCGCAGGCCGAAGCGCAGCAACAGCTGCAGCAGCCACGCGCCCTGGGCCGGCGCCGTGGGCCCGGCGCAGCAATGGCGCAGCACCGGATGCTCAAAACTAGCGGCCAGCAGCAGGGCCGTGGCCCAGGCCAGGTCGGCAGGTTCGAGGCGGCGAACGGGTGGAGTGGTAGCCGGGCGCATAAGGAGTGAAGAAAGAATAAGCGGGTATCGAAAAGCAGCGGCGGTGAATAACCCAATGGCGGCGCTAGCGCCAGAAGCCGGGGCGGCTGCCCGCCGATTCGAGCTGGCGCAGGCGCTGCTCGAACGCCACCGTGGCAGCCTCGGCCCGGTTGGCCCGGCGGATGGCCGCATCGGCTTGGGTTTGCAGGGCATCGAGCCGCGCCTGCTGGCCCTGAATGGTTTCGAGCAGTACCAGTAATAGCTGCGACTTACTTGCGGCCACCGCCGCCGTGGTGCCCGACGGGCCTGCAGCCACCGGCGCTTCTACTTCCTCCTTAACAATGGTGGCCAGGGCCGGAAGCAGCCAGGGCTCCTCCTGCGGAAGCTGGCTGGAATGCGAGGCGGCTGCAGCAGCCGTTACAGCAGCTATGGGTAGGCGAGCGGAAGTGCCCACGACGGACGGGCCAGCCTGGGCTCTGGCTTGCAGGCCCAATGCGAGCCCGCCCATCAGCAGAAAAAAGGAAGAAAAGCGTATCATAGGAATAAGCGGAAAACCAGGGTGAGAAACCATCTGGAGGCCGGGGCCGCATCCGACGGCCAAAGCGGCGAGCAACTAATTGTGGCGGCGTGCTGCAGTTGCAAACAGGGTTTTGCGGAGGTAGCGAGCACCGGCTGCAAACGGGTTGTTTGACTTGTCCAAAGCAAGCACCTCCCCTGCCGCAACGCCGTTCGCCGGTGTTGCAAATGCATTGGCACCCGTTCCAGAGCATGCGCATTTGTTGCACATGCATGCTTTTTTGTGCCATCTTCTAAAAAACCTTCCATCGCATCCATAAAAAACCCGGTAAACCACTTGATTTACCGGGCTCTGAATATTGCATTTTGCCTGGCCCAACAACTATCAGCCAACGCCTGCCGCGGCCAGTTATGGCAGCGGTTGCGCAGCTGTTTCCGATGGCCCCGGGGCCGGCCGCTGCTGAAACGCCACACTGGGCGGGTAGCCGAACTGCCGCGAGAAAGCCGTAGAGAAAGCGGCCGGGCTGCCGAAGCCTACCTGATAAGCTACCTCGGCCACAGTGCCCACCTGCGCCCGCAGCAACGCCCGCGCCCGGTGCAGACGCGTGTTCCGGATGTGCTCGCCCGGCGACTGCCCGGTGAGGGCCTTTAGCTTGCGGTGCACCTGCGTGCGGCTCATGCCAATGGCCGAGCCCAGTTCGTCGACGCCAAAGGCCTCATCGCCCAGGTGCCCCAGCACGGCTTCCTCAATGCGGCGCAGAAACTCCTGGTCGAGCGAGGGCAGCCCGGCCACGGCGGCAGCGTGCGCCGCCTGTGGGTCGGGCGGCATAGCGGAGGGCACGGTGTGCTTCTCCGGGGCGGGCACAGCTGCTTCGTTCGCAACCGGGAGCAGGGTTTCGCCGGTCTCGGGCGGCTCGTGGGTTTGCAGCAGGTGCGCGTGCAGGCGCTGGCGCAGGGCCAGCAGGTTGCGCACCTGGGCGCGCAGCTCGCGCGGGTTGAAGGGCTTGGCCAGTAAGGCATCGGCGCCGGTTTCGAGGCCTTCGAGCTTGGTTTCGGCGCCCGAGCGCGCCGTGAGCAGCACCACCGGCACGTGGCTGGTAGCGGGGTCGGCTTTGAGCCGGGTGCACACTTCATGGCCTGTCAAGCCGGGCATCATCACGTCGCTCACCACCAAATCGGGCACTTCGGCCAGAGCCATGGCCACACCGGCCAGCCCATCGGTGGCGAGCAGCAGGCGGTAGCCAGCCGGGGCCAGGGTGGTCCGAATGAACTCCCGAACGTCGTCGTTGTCCTCGATTATCAGCACCACGTCGGCCTCCGGGGCTTCTGCGCGGGCATCGGTCACGGGCGCAGGACCGACGGGCACCAGCGCACTCCCGGCCAGCGCGTACCGGGCCAGCGAAGCCGCCGGGTCGGGGTCTGCGGCAGCCAGCTCCGCCGATATGGGCCGCAGGCCCTGGGGCAGCCGCACCGTGAAGGTGGAGCCCACGCCCGGCTGGCTGGCCACGCTCACGGTGCCGCCGTGCAAGGCTACCAGCTCGCGCACCAGCGCTAGGCCAATGCCCGTACCGGTGCGCTGAGCTGCCCCAGCCGCGCTGTTGGCCTGGTAGAACCGGTCGAACAGGTGCGGTAACTCTTCGGCAGCGATGCCGGCGCCGGTGTCGCGCACCGTCAGCACCACGCTGCCGGCCGGGGCATCGGCGCCGGGCGGCGCTTCTACCACACTCACGGTTACAAAGCCCCCGGCAGGGGTAAATCGCAGCGCGTTGGCAATGAGGTTGGTCAGGACCTCATCGAGCTTGCCAGCATCGAACACCAGCGGGATGGGGGCGGCAGGCACGGTGCAGCGCAGCAGAATGCGGCGGCTATCGGCCAGCGAAGCAAATGCGGCCACCACCTGGCGGGCGGCGGCCCCGGCATCGCCGGCGGTGGGCAACAGGCGTAGCGCACCGGCTTCGAGCTTGCTCAAATCGAGCAGTTGGTTGATGAGGGCCAGCAGCTTGCGGGCGTTGCGCAGCATCAGGCCGCCCTGCTGGCGCACAACGGGGTCGGTGGCCTCAGTCGCCAGTTCCTCGGCTGGCCCCATAATAAGGGTGAGCGGGGTGCGCAGCTCGTGGCTGACGTTGGTGAAGAAGTCGGTTTTTACGCGGTCCAGCTCCTGCAGGTGAGTCAGGGCCTGCTGCTCGAGGCGGCGCTCGGCCCGGTCGCGCTCGCGGGTACGGGTATAGGCTCGCACCCCATAAATGACCAACCCGAAGCTGCCCAGGTACAGCGCATAGGCCCACCACGTGCGCCACCACGGCGGCCGGATGGTGAGCGCAAACTCGGCCGGGCGGGCACTCCACACGCCGTCTTCGTTGGCCGCGCGCACTTCAAAGGTGTAGCTGCCGGGTTCTAAGTTGGTGTAAGTAGCCGAGGTGGCCGTGAGCGGGCCGGCCCACTCTTCCTCAAAACCGCGCAGGCGGTATTCGTAGCGCACCTTGTCGGGCCGCGTGAGGCTGGTGCCCACGTAGTCGAAGGTGAGGTGGTTGAGCCTAGCCGGCAAGCGCAGCCCCGGGGCCCCGGCGGTATCGCGCAGAAACAGCCGCAGGCCGGTGAGGTGCACCAGCGGCGGCATCCGGTTGGGGCGCGCACGGGCCGGGTCGTAATGCATTACGCCGCCCACGGTGCCCACCCACAGCTGGCCGGCGCGGCCCAGGCGCACGGCGTTCTGGTTGGCCTCCTGGCCCAGAAAGCCTTCGGCCACCCCATAGCTGCGGGTCTGGCCCTGGCGCGGGTCAAAGTAATCGAGCCCGCGGTTGGTGCCTACCCACACGCCGCCCGTGCTGTCGCACTGCACAAAGTAGGGGTTGCTCGATTTCAGCCCCACTTCGGGCCCGAAGGCCTGAAACCGGCCGGTGGCCGGCGCATAGCGCAGCACCCCACGCCCAATGGTACCCAGCCACAGCTGTCCGGCCGCATCTTCCGAAATCGAGCCCACGCTCAGGCCCGCCGGCTGCCCCGCCACCCGTTGGAAGGTGTCGTGCGCCACGTCGGCCCGAACCAGGCCCTGGTCGTCGCTGGCCAGCCAGATATTGCCGGCCCGGTCGCCAAACACCTGCCAGAACACATTCGAGGGCAAGCCATTATCCTTAGTATAAAGCTGAAATCTATTGGTGGCAGGGTCGAACACCGCCACGCCCTTACCCGAGGTAGCCAGCCACAGCCGGCCGCGCCCGTCCTCGGCCATGCTCACGACGTGCTGCCCGGCCAGGCCAGGCGTTTGGTTGAAGTAGGTCCACTGCCCGGTGGCCGGGGCGTAGCGGGCAGCCCCGTTCTCGGTGCCCACCCACTGGTTGCCGTGGCGGTCGCGGTAAAGACATCGCACGTAGCGGCTGTCCGCATCAGGTGGCAGTGGCAGGCGGCGGCTGGAGGCCCCGCTGCCGTCGGCTGGCTGGGTCGTGAGTTCCACCAGCCCGGCGCGGGTGCCTACCCAGGTGCGGCCACCCTTCAGCGGCAACACGGCCTGCACCTCGTCATCGGGCAAGCCGTCGGCCTTGGTGTATTGCAGAAATCGCTCGTCGGCGGGGTGCACGGCCAGGCCCTGGTCGTGCACGAACCAGATGTTGCCCTCCCGGTCTTCGAGCAAGTCGTTGTTTTCCTCGCTGTCGATGGCGCTGCGGCTGGCTCGGCAGCGAAACCGCCGGGCTCCGGCCGACAGCTGGCTGAGGCCGGCGGCGGTAGTCGTCCATACGTTGCCGGCGTGGTCCTGCACCACGCGCAGGGTTGGCACCGCGCACAGGCCCTCGGCTGCGCCGTAGCGCCGGGCGCGCCAGAGGCTGGCCGACGTGCCACGCCCGCTCAGGCGCACCAGTCCGCGGGCAGTAGCCACCCACACCAACGTGTCGCTGACTACCTGCACGTGGGTGGTACGCTCCTGCCCTACTTCCACTGGCAGGCCGGGCACGGGACGGCCGGCGGCATCGAGCAGCACCAGCCCGGCGCCGGTCGCTACCCACGTTCGGTGGCCCGGCCCGGCAGCCGAGGCTACGTAGAATACTGCCGCCGAGGGAAGCCCTTGCCCCAGGCCGAAGTGAGCTACGGCGGTATCGGTGGGGCTGCAGTTTAGGCGAAAAAGGCCATTGGCTTCGGTACCGACCCAAATAGTGCGGGCACTAGCCGGCCACACGCACTGCACCGCAGGCGGTACGCCCAGCCCGCGCGGGCGGCAGCGGCACACCTGCCCATCGGGCCGCACTACCGACACGCCGCCGTAGTTGTGGCCCAGCCACAGCGCGCCGTCGGAAGTAGCGGCTAGGGCCTTCACGTGGTTGTCGGGCAAGCCCTGGGCGGTGGTGAGGGTGCGGAACTGGTGGCCGTCGAACCCGCACACGCCGCCCTGGGTGCCGGCCCAGAGGCGGCCCTGCGCATCCTGGCAGATGGCGTACACCATGGTCTGGGGCAGGCCGTTGGCGAGGGTATAGTCGCGCAGGGCCAGCGTTTGGGCGGCGGAGATGAGCGGCGAAAGCAACCCCACAAGCCCCAGCAGTGTCTTAAGGAAAGGTCGGACCATAGCAAACCGGCTGTTGGCAGTCAACTGATTTTCTGCCAAGGTCTTTGGAAATACGTGCCGCGGGCAAACGACTTCGCAATATAGAGGTCCTGCAGTATGCGAACCTTCGCGAAGGCACCTTTTTTCTGGCGGCCGACGTTGGGCATGTCGTATCTTTGAGCCCGCTTGTCCAAAAGACAGGCTTCCCACCCCCTTCTATTCCCTTTTCCGTGGCCGAAATATCCTGTTCCTTTTGCAATAAGAGCAAGCGCGAAGTCGCCGTCATGATTTCGGGTATCAACGCCCACATCTGCGAGCAGTGCGTGGGCCAGGCCCAGCACATCCTCAACGAAGAGGCCAAGGCCCAGGAAGCCAGCAAGCAGCCTAAGTTTAACCTCATCAAACCCAAGGCCATCAAGGAGCACCTCGACCAGTACGTGGTGGGCCAGGACGAGGCCAAGCGTGTGATGGCCGTGGCGGTGTACAACCACTACAAGCGCCTGATGCAAAAGCCTCAGGAAGACGAAGTGCAGATTGAGAAGTCCAACATCATCATGGTGGGCGAAACCGGTACTGGCAAAACCTTCCTGGCGCGTATGCTGGCCAAAATCCTGCAGGTGCCCTTCTGCATCGCCGATGCGACCGTGCTGACGGAGGCCGGCTACGTGGGCGAAGATGTGGAAAGCATCCTCACCCGCCTGCTACAGGCCGCTGATTACAACCTCGAATCGGCTGAGCGCGGCATCGTGTACATCGACGAAATCGACAAGATTGCCCGCAAGAGCGACAACCCTAGCATCACGCGCGACGTGAGCGGCGAGGGCGTGCAGCAGGCGTTGCTGAAGCTCTTGGAAGGCACCAACATCAACGTGCCGCCCCAAGGCGGCCGCAAGCACCCCGAGCAGAAGATGATTTCGGTGAACACTGAGAACATTCTCTTCATCTGCGGCGGCGCGTTCTCGGGCCTCGACCGCATCATCAAGAGCCGCCTGAACACCAAGCCCATGGGCTTCGCCAAGACGAACCTCGATGAGCAGGTGGACACGCAGAACTTCCTGCGCTACGTGTCGGCCCAGGACATCAAGAGCTTCGGCCTGATTCCCGAGCTGATTGGCCGCCTACCGGTGCTCACCCATCTCAACCCCCTCGACCGCAGCACGCTGCGCCTGATTCTGACCGAGCCCAAGAACTCGCTCGTGCGCCAGTACAAGCGCTTGTTCGGCATGGAAAACATCGAGCTCAGCTTCACAGAGGATGCCCTGGAGTACATCGTGGAGAAAGCCGATGAGTACCGCCTCGGTGCCCGTGGCCTGCGCTCCATCTGCGAGAGCATCATGACCGACGCCATGTTCGAAATGCCCTCGGAAGCCGATTCGGACGCGCTGCAGATTAACCTGAGCTACTGCCGTAGCAAGTTCGAAAAGTCGCCGTTGCGCCACATGCGGGCGGCGTAGAGTTTCGCCAGGCAATTGTTTGTGGTGGGAAGTTCGGTTTGGGCCGGGCTTCCCATTTTTGTTGCGTTATTTTGAGCAGTATGGGATTCTTTTCGTTCTTGTTTCGCAAGCCGGTGGTTTTGGAAGACGAATTTTTTGGTCGACTCACTCAGGAACCATGTGACTTCAGCGTCTCCCGTAAGTGTTGGTTCGCAGAGGCAGTCCCATTTGCTCCAACAGGAACCCTAATAGAGTGCATGATTGATGCGGAGAATGCCAATATGCTGTTAGCACAACGCGCTTTTTTTCAACGTTTTGAGAAATTGTACGTGGAAGTGCTGCTTAAAATCAGCTTGATGGTTGAATCTGATTTTCGATTGAAGGACATTGCATCTCCAATAATAGATTTTGAATCAACGCACCGCTTAGCGGGCCTAACCATTCCGCAACAGGCCAGCGGCCCCGTAGAATGGGAGCTTTGGTTTGAGCAAATAGATACTAGTAATTGGGGCTAAGTAGGTCGGATGAATTAGTTTTCACTAAAGGGGGAGAATTGAATGCGGAGTTGTTTGCCGA
>NZ_BAABDK010000005.1:0-101723 GCF_039539585.1 Hymenobacter glaciei
GTGTTTACTCGACTCATTCCGCAAATAACGAGCATAATGCAAACTAATTCATCCGACCTACTTAACTCTCACATTATACACCTTCTCCATCGGCGCATGGTTCACCTCGTCTTACGCTTCGTTGCCGCCGGCCATTTAGTATCGCAGCTCTATGCCACTTTTACTTAGAGCATCAGCACCAGGCAAAACGTCCATACCATCAAACTTCCCAACCGCCATTTTACCAATCTGCCGCCTCAGTCGTCCGGAAGTTGAGGCTATTTCTTTCCAGTTCCAGCGCTTTACTTCTGCCAGCTCTTTGTCATCATCCACTCTTCCCAAAGCTCCTTTCTCATTGAAATGGCCAATATGAGAATGATGAAGGTTGTTTTTCTGGCAACCACCTAAATACAGCTGAATCAGTCCCCATCCGCTCGTCGCATACCGAAAGGTGTGACCTTCGCAATACTTTGGCCGCAGGTTGATTTTCCTAAATGCGGCCTCTCCACCAAAACGGGGACTCCACAGCTGAAGCGTCACAGCAAACTGTCCACCGTTTTCCAAATCAAATTTTGCAGCTATTTCGGCGGTGCTTTTGTATCGACAAACCTTCTGGCTGTATTCGGAAGACAAGTCAAAAACCTGCACGTCTGTGTTTTCAAAAATGAACTCAAAAATCTGGGTTTTATCCGTTCCGGTTGCCAAGAAATTGTAGTTCATGTATTAATAAACTGATTACAAATCAATTTTATACCCAGCCAATCAGTCAAGGCCCATACCACGTGCCTTCAGCCGGATGCCTTGCTCCCGCCACATTCGCAACAGCTTTTTCAGCGTTTCAAGCTCCTCTCTCGACTTCAGCAAAAAATCCAGGACGATTTTCTGGCGGGCCACGGTGGAGAGAACAATGCGGTTGCCGTACCCGGAAGCATTAGTCGTACCAGCCGTTGTGCCTCGCACCACAACGGCTACTTTCCGCAGCATGCTAAGCGAAAAAGCCTCTTCCCCGATTTGAAAACTGTTTTCGGAAATCAGCAGGTAACTCTTTTCCCCCAGTGCCTCATCGGCAAAAACCAAGGCAAAGCCCCCACACACTGCAACGAACAGAAGGCCAGCCATACCCCAGGCAAAAAAGTGGGGCCGGAAAAATGCTTGATGCTGCAGCACCAGCACCCCCGCCAACACCACCGCCAATACAAAAAGCGCGGCGAAAAGTCCGTTCAGTATTCGCTTACCGAACGATGCGCTGTTGGGGATGCTGAGCCTTAAGGTCGTCATGTTCTCACACCTGAATAACCCCCACGTTATAAGCCTTCTCAATTGGCGCGTGGTTCGCCGCTGCAATGCCTTCGGAAATAACTTTACGCGTCTCCAGCGGGTCGATTACGGCGTCGACCCAGAGGCGGGCCGCGGCGTAATAAGGCGAGAGCTGCTCTTCGTAGCGCGCCTTGATGCGGTCAAGTAGTTCCTTTTCTGCTTCGGGGGTGATGACTTCGCCTTTGGCCTTGAGCGAAGCTACCTGAATTTGCAGCAGGGTGTTGGCCGCCGCCGCGCCGCTCATCACGGCCAGCTGGGCGGTGGGCCAGGCCACAATGAGGCGCGGGTCGTAGGCCTTGCCGCACATGGCGTAGTTGCCAGCGCCGTAGCTGTTGCCCACGATGACCGTGAACTTGGGCACCACCGAATTACTCATCGCATTCACCATCTTGGCGCCGTCCTTAATGATGCCGCCCTGCTCAGATTGGCTGCCCACCATAAAGCCCGATACATCATGCAGAAAGACCAGCGGGATGCGCTTCTGGTTGCAGTTCATGATGAAGCGTGCCGCTTTATCGGCCGAGTCCGAGTAAATGACGCCGCCCATCTGCATGCCGGTTTTCTTGCTCTTCACGATTTTGCGCTGGTTGGCCACAATGCCCACAGCCCAGCCATCGATGCGGGCCAGGCCGCAGATGAGCGTCTGGCCATACAAGTCCTTGTAGGGCTCAAACTCGGAGTTGTCGACCAAGCGATTGATGATGTCCATCATGTCGTAAGGCTTCACCCGGTCGGAGGGCAGCATACCGTAGATTTCCTGCTCGTTCTGTGCGGGTTTGGCCGGTGTGGCGCGGCTAAAACCGGCCGTGGCCTGTCCGCCCATTTTGTCGAAGATGTTGCGAATGTGCGTCAGGCACTCTTCGTCCGTATCGAACTTGTAGTCCGTCACGCCCGAAATCTCGGAGTGCATACTCGCGCCGCCCAGCGCCTCATTGTCGATGGTTTCGCCAATGGCTGACTTCACCAGGTAGGAGCCCGCCAGAAATACCGAACCGGTGCCATTCACAATCATGGCCTCGTCGCTCATGATGGGAAGATACGCGCCCCCTGCTACACAAGGCCCCATAATAGCCGAAATCTGCACGATGCCCATGCTGCTCATCACCGCGTTGTTGCGAAAGATGCGGCCGAAGTGCTCCTTATCCGGAAAAATCTCGTCCTGCATGGGCAGGTACACGCCCGCCGAGTCGACGAGGTAAATAATAGGCAGCTTGTTTTCGATGCTGATTTCCTGGGCGCGCAGGTTCTTCTTCGCCGTAATGGGAAACCAGGCGCCGGCCTTCACGGTGGCATCATTGGCCACCACCACGCACTGCCGCCCGGCCACGTAGCCGATGACCACCACCACGCCGCCGCCGGGGCAGCCTCCCTCCTCTTTGTACATGCCCTCGCCCGCGAAGGCGCCAATTTCTACCTGGGCGCTGCCTTTATCCAGCAGGTAGGCAATCCGTTCGCGGGCCGTGAGCTTGCCCTTGGCCTTGTGGGCGGCAATGCGCTTCTCGCCGCCGCCAAGCGCTACTTTCTGAAACTTCTGACTAAGATTAAAGCTGAGTTGTTTGAGCTGGTCTTCGTTGCGGTTGAACTCGACGTTCATAAAAAGAGCTGGGTGGGAATTTGGTGGGAGGGCACAAAAAAATCCGCCCGAGAGCGGATTTCAAAGGTACGTAGGACGCAGCCTTTGCTGCGTCGGGCGGCTACAACATAGCGGTGGGGAACTTTCCGATGCCAACGCAGCAAAGGCCGTGTCCTACTTCACAGTAGAGGCACCATCCACTTTTTTCACCTCGGTCGTGGTGCTACCGTCGGGCTTTTTCGTGGTTTCTACCTTGCTCTTGTCCTTGCCGCCACCAAACACCGAGAAGTGAACATAGCGCTTGGGGTTGGCCTTGAAATCGACGAGCAAGTCGTTGGAAGCGGCCGTGGTAGCGGTAAGGTTCCGGTACAGCGTCGAGTCGTGCAGCAGCTTGCCCATCGAGCCCGACTGGTCGTTCAGGGCGGTGTTCAGGCTTTTCACGGTGGTCTGCGCATCGGCCAGCGTCGCGTTGAGGCGGCGCAGGGCCGGGCCCACGGGCGCGTTCTTCAGCGAGTCGGACAGTTGCGAGAAGTTGACGGCAATTTTATCGAGCTTGCCAGTGGTTTTGTTTAGCGCCGTGCTCATCTGCGCCAAATTGCGGGTGATGGTGTTGATGTTGGCCTGGTTGGCTACCAAGAGCTTCTGCAGTGCCTCGGCGCTGGCCCGGGCTCCCAAAAGCGTACCCTGAATGTTGGTTTGAGCGTCTTTATTCAGGAAACCGTTGATATTGGCCAGCGTGGCTCCCACCGTATCAAGCACGGGCAACGCCTTGGCCTGGAAAGCATCGGCAATGCTGGAAGGCGTAACGGTGCGAATTTCTTCGCCCCCGTTATAGTTTTTTGAATTTTTGCCCAGCGTAAGGGTAATGCCCTTCGAGCCCAGTAGGGTGCCACCCAAGCTTGCGGTGGTGGAGTCGCCCACCACCAGCTCCTTGTCGAGCTCTAGCGCCACGCGCACGGAGTTGCCCTTGGTGGGCTCCAGCTCCATACTCTTTACCTGGCCCACCTTAATGCCGTTGAGCACCACTATGGCCCCTACGTTCAAGCCATCTACTTTGGGGTAAGTGGCGAAATAGGTGCGGTCGGAGGAGAGGACGTTGCTGCCGCGCAGGAAATTGTAGCCGATAACGAGGGCCGCAATAGCTACAATGGCGAGCAGGCCAACTTTTATTTCTTTAGACACGAGAAAATAGGTGTGATTGTGAGGAACGAGGGAGGCAGGGTAAGGGAAACAACATACGGAGTGGCGGTCCTTTTCGCTTGCCCAGCCGGTTATTTGCTCATGCAACCATTCGGTTAGCCGCCTTCAAGCTCGCGCTTGTATTCGCGAAACGCCCGGTAGATGCCCGCGGCCATATACGTTTGGTTGGCTTTATCGTTGAGGTAACGCTCCTCGGTGGGGTTGGTAAGAAAGCCCGACTCGATGAGCACCGACGGCATGGTCGACTTCCAGAGCACCAGAAAGCCCGCCTGCTTCACGCCGCGGCTGGGGCGCTTCACACCGGTGCGCAGTTGCCGGTCCACCCGTTGGGCAAAGCGCAGGCTGTTGGTGATGTAGGCCGACTGAAACAATGAGAACAGAATATGCGACTGCGGCGAGCGGGGGTCGAAGCCATCGTAACGGCTTTTATAATCCTTTTCCTGCAGAATAACCGAGTTTTCGCGCTGGGCCACGCCTAGGTTGGCGTCGGTTTTGTGCAGGCCCATGGTCCAGACCTCGGTGCCGTGGCTCTGGCTGGGCCCAGCGTTGCAATGAATGGAAATGAACAGGTCGGCGTGGTTGCGGTTGGCGATGGCCGCGCGCTCGTCGAGCTCGATGAAGACGTTGGTTTTGCGGGTGTAAATCACCTTCACGTCGGGCATATTCTCCTGAATCTGCTTGCCCAGGGCCAGAATGAGGCTTAGTGCCACGTCGGCTTCGCGGGCCGAAGCCCCGGCGCAGCCCCGGTCTTTGCCGCCGTGGCCGGCGTCGAGCACCACCGTGCGCAGGTGGTAGCGGTAGGGCGCGTTGGGCAGGTCCGGCGTCCGGGC
Source organism: Hymenobacter glaciei (assembly GCF_039539585.1). Lineage (NCBI taxonomy): Bacteria > Pseudomonadati > Bacteroidota > Cytophagia > Cytophagales > Hymenobacteraceae > Hymenobacter > Hymenobacter glaciei. The sequence continues at coordinate 4,900 of NZ_BAABDK010000005.1, forward strand.
CGAATCGGGGGCCGGAGTAGCGGCACGGCTAGAATCGGGCGTGGTTTGAGCTTCGGCTTTCCACTCGCCGGTGCCAGCGCCCAGCAGCAGCAGGGCCATACTGGCCCAGATGACAATAATCCGCACAGTGTTCGTTGAAGGGGCGGTAGCGACCTGCTACCTTTGTATAAGCCCCAAAAGTAACAAATTTAACTGCTGCTATACTTTGCCCGTCTGGTTTAGTCTTTTCGCCGATGCCGGTTTGCGGCGCTTCTACCACGGCCAGTCCCGGCAGTGGGCCGGCCGGTTGTTGTCGGCGCTGCTGCTGTTGGGAGTCGTGCTGCCGATGGCCAGCCCCGCCTTTGGGCAGGCCACGCCCGCGCCCAAATCCAAGCACAAGGCCAAGGTGCAGGCCCGCAAAGCCCGCGTGAAAGCCATTCTGGCGGTGCCCTCGCTGCCCGATAAGGACACCGTTACCATAGCGCCGAAACGGCCGCTGCCCCGCGCTAAGCCCGGCCAGCGCGCCGGCAGTGCCCCTACCCCGCCGGTACGTAACATTTCCGTCGACCCGCGCGACCCGGTGGGGCCGCCGCCGCCCGGCGTGCGCAACACCGGCCAGCCGCGCGTGCCCGGCACCTCGCACAAGCCCGTACCCGATACGCTGGCCCGCCCGTTGCCCGGCGGCGGCACCGCCCTGGTAAACGACACCACCCGGCGGGGCGACTCGCTGCAAGTGGCAGCCCGCCCCAAGGGACAGATAGCCACCACCATCAAATACACCGCCAAGGACTCGATGCAGTTCGACGTGACGAAGAAGGTGGCCCGCCTCTACAACAAGGCCAATGTCGACTACGGCGACACCGACCTCAAGGCTGCCCTCATCACGGTAAACTATGGCCAGAACACCATGGAGGCCGAAGGTCGGATGGATTCGGTAAAAAACCGGCTGATAGACCGCCCCGTGCTCAAGGACGGCGCCAGCCTCTACACAGCCAGCAACATCGCCTACAATTTCAAGAGCAAGAAAGCGCGTGTGACGGATGCGGTGACGACCCAAGGCGAGGGCTTCGTGAGCGCGGCCACCATCAAGCGTCTGCCCGATGGCGATATCAACGGGCTAAACGGGCGCTATACCACCTGCAACCTCGAACACCCGCACTTCTACATTCAGGCGAAGAAGATGAAAGTGATTCCGGGCGAGAAAGTAGTAACTGGGCCCTTCAACCTCGTGATTGGCGACGTACCCACCCCGCTGGGTTTTCTGTTTGGCTTTTTCCCGATGCCGAACAAGAGCCGGGGTTCGGGCGTGCTCATTCCCACCTTCGGGCAGGCCTCCGACCGGGGCTACTACCTCACCAACGGCGGCTACTACTTCGCGCCTAACGACTACATCGGCGTGCGCCTCACCGGCGACATCTACGCCGGCAACAACCAGAAATTCGGCGGCTGGGGCGCCACAGCCGATTTTTCTTACCTAAAACGCTACACTTTTAACGGCAACTTCAACCTGCGCTTTTCGAACCGGCCCACCAACCCCATTCTGCTTGGCAACGACGGTTCGGCCAACGTGGGCCAGACCTACATCCAACCGCCTTCCAGCAACTCGTTCTGGGTTAGCTGGTACCACTCGCCCGTGGCCAAGCCCGGCGGCGGGCGCTTCTCAGCCAGTGTGAACGCCGGCACCAGCAGCTTCAACCGCATAAACAGCCTCGACGCACGCCGCTACCTCTCCACGCAGTACAGCTCCAGCATCGGCTACTCGAAGCAGTTGCGCTACCTGCCCATCAACTTCGATGTGAAGATGAGCCAGGCCCAGGGCACCGACGGCACCATGACGTTCACGCTGCCCGACGTTAGCGTGGGCGTGGCCCGGCAGTACCCCTACCAGTGGTTTGGCATTAAGCCTGGGGCCGGCGGCAAACTCGGGACTATGCTTTACGAGCAGTTCACCATCAGCTACAACCTCACGGCCCGCAACGAATTCAGCAACGCCGTGGCTCCGCGTACGCTTAGCAGCGGCTTCCCGCTACTAGGCGGCGGGGCAGAGCTCACGCGTATTCCCTTCTCGTTTGGCAACGTGGGACGCTTGCTCAGCAACGGCCGCAACGGGATGCAGCACCAATTCAACATTGGCGTGGGCTCTTATTCACTCGGCCCGCACATCAAGCTGAACCCTTCTGTAAGTTACGGCGAAGTATGGTACGGCCAGCGCCTGAAATACTCCTACGAGCCGCTGGCTGAGGCTGTACGCATTGATACCGTGAGAGGCTTCAACCGCATCGGGGCCTATTCGCTGGGTGCCACCCTCAATACCACCGTCTACGGCACGGTGGTGCGGCGCGGCACCCACAAAATCCAGGCCCTGCGCCATAAGCTGACACCCAGCGTCTCCTATAACTTCTCGCCCGATGCTTACACGGCCGGCAACTATTACCCCCAAAATACTCCGGTGTATCAGCGCGGCCGCGACATTTTCAAGGACGCCAACGGGAACATCCCTGTAACCGGGAATAACAGGCAGTACCTCACCGACGCAGTGCTCAACACTTACTCCTTCAACAGCTACGAAGGCTCCTTGTACGGCGTGCCTGGCAGCGCGCGCCAGCAGCAGATTTCCTTCGGCCTGCAAAACAATGTGGAGATGAAGGTGCGCGACGACAAGGACACCACCGGCACCAGCCCTTTCCGCAAGGTGAGCCTCATCGACGGGCTTGATTTCAACATGAGCTACAACTTCGCGGCTGAGGTGCGAAAACTCTCCGACCTGAACGTGCAGTTCCGCACCCAGATTGCCAAGAAGCTTATGCTGACTAGTGGAGCCAGTTTCTCGCCTTATCAGCGCAATAGCCAAGGCGTAGAGATTGACAAATACCTATTTCAAGCAAATAATCGCAAGCTGCTGCGACTCTCCTCGGCCAGCTTCCAGACATCCTACGCCTTCAATCCCACTACCGGCACCAAGAAAAGCGTAGTGCGCCGGGCTGTGGCTCCTAGCAACGACCCTACGCTGGGTACCGTGGGCCCACCTAACTTCTACGCCGATTACGTTGACTTCGATATTCCGTGGGAGTTGAACCTGACTTACGCGGCCGGCTACACCACCAACACGGTTCCACTCACGTCAAGCAACCAACGTCCACCCATTCTAGCATTGAATACAATGGGAGCAACAGGCTCAATTAAGTTAACGCCAAACCTCAAATTCAGTTCTAATTTGAGCTATGATTTTGTTTCCCAGAGCATGGGCTTTACCAGTGTTAATTTTAGCCGCGACCTGCACTGCTGGCAAATCACGGGCACTTGGTTCCCATTTGGTCAGTTAAAGGGCTACAACTTCACCATTGCGGCCAAAAGCAGCCTGTTGCAGGACCTTAAGTTGAACCGTAACCGCCAGGCCCAGTACCAATAGCAGCGCTGCGGCACACCGACTCCGATTTGCCGTCGGTCGGGTATTTAGGCTCATTGGCGGGGGAAAGTAATCCCTCCGCGAAAGAGCGGCATCTTTTTTCTTTTGATAGCAGTTTATTCGGTTTTCTTATAACCTTTTCCCTGCTATGAACTCAACTGACTTTCATCAGCTGCGAACGGCACCAACCGTGAGTAGGACTACCTTTTTCACCGAGTTGCTGGCCGAATCCAGCCCCCGTTTGCAAAGCGAAATGTTCATCGATGAGGTTACTTCACTCGACACCATCGACTTGGCTCCCAACGTCACTGTACCTACCCAGTCTTCGGACACTCGTTTTCCTGCCTGAACCAACGAGCCAACTGTTTTCTGTCCTTATTTCAGCCCCTGTGCTTCGGCCAGGGGCTTTTTGCGGCCCATGCCATGCCGGGTAACGAAATTGTTGCCAGCTTTGCCCCGCCAAACGGCTACTTACTTCGTCCTCTCGCCTCGCGCGCCATTCCCCATGTCCCAGCACAAGGAAATCAAACTCGTTACCACCCACCAGATGCTCGCCATGAAGGAGCGGGGGGAAAAAATCTCCATGCTCACGGCCTACGACTACTCGATGGCTCAGATTCTCGACGGCGCGGGCGTCGATGTGCTGCTCGTTGGCGACTCGGCCTCCAACGTCATGGCCGGCCACGAGACCACCCTGCCCATCACCCTCGACCAGATGATATACCACGCCCAAAGCGTGGTGCGCGCCGTGAAGCGGGCTTTTGTGGTGGTCGACATGCCCTTTGGCTCCTACCAGGGCAATTCGTCGGAGGCCCTGCGTTCCGCCATCCGCATCATGAAAGAATCGGGGGGCCACGGCATCAAGCTCGAAGGCGGAGCCGAGATTAAGGACAGCATTACGCGCATTCTCACGGCCGGCATTCCGGTGATGGGCCACCTGGGCCTCACGCCGCAGTCCATCTACAAGTTTGGCACCTACAGCGTGCGCGCCAAGGAAGAAGCCGAGGCCCAGAAGCTGCTCGAAGACGCCCGCCTACTCCAGGAAATCGGCTGCTTCGGGCTGGTACTGGAAAAAATTCCCGCCTCTCTGGCCAAGCAAGTAGCCGAAGAGCTTACCATCCCCGTCATTGGTATCGGGGCCGGACCCGACGTCGACGGCCAGGTACTCGTAGTGCACGACCTGTTGGGCATCACCAAGGAGTTCAAGCCGCGCTTTTTGCGTCGCTACGCCGAGCTGCACGACGTGATGACCGAAGCCGTGCAGCATTACGTAGCGGATGTAAAGAGTCGCGAGTTTCCGAGCAAGGAGGAAGGGTACTAGGCTTCGGGCTGTCAACCCGAACGCAGTGAAGGCCCCCATCACGTTAGAACGGTTGTTCGAGCGCGATAAGGCCCTTCGCTGCACTCAAGATGACAGATGATAACCGTTCCCAACCGCCGAACACCGCACTCCCGCCCAGCTTCGTATCTTCGCCGCATCAACAGCAAGAGCGGAGCGCCCGGTGAGTGTGGTCTGACGACGTGCGGTAGCCCCTGAGGGGCCCCGGCCCGCTCCTGCGAGTAACCTATTTCCGCCCGTTCCCGCCGCGTGAATCGTCCCAACCTCTGGTCCGAAGGCAGAGAAATTCTGTTCGAAGACAACCATTTGCTCGTCATCAACAAGCCCGCCGGCATCCTGGTGCAGGGCGACGCCACCGGCGACGAGCCGCTGTCCAAAAAAGCCGCCGAGTACCTGCGCTTCAAGTACAAGAAGCCCGGTGAGGCTTTCGTGGGCGTGTGCCACCGCATCGACCGGCCGGTTTCGGGCATCGTAATCCTGGCTAAAACCAGCAAAGCGCTAAGCCGCCTGAATGAGATGTTTCGGGACGACAATATTCATAAAACCTATTGGGCCCTCACCGGCCGCCCGCCCGTACCAGAAAATGGCACCTTGGTGCATTGGCTGGTGAAGGATACCATCCGCAACGTCACCAAGGCCTACCCCGAGAAGCACAGCCAGGGCCTGCGCTCCGAGTTAAGCTACGAGTTGCTGGGCATGGCTGGCAACCGCTACCTGCTCCAGATAAACCCCGTAACGGGCCGCCCCCACCAGATTCGTACCCAGTTGGCCACCGGCCTGGGCACCCCCATAATCGGCGATGTGAAGTACGGCTTCATTGCTCCACTGCCCGACGTAAGCATTGCCCTGCATGCTCGCCAACTGCAGTTACAGCACCCCGTAACCAAAGAGGTGATAACCTTGGTGGCTCCGCTGCCCGACGCCCCGCACTGGGATGCAGCCCGCGAATATTACAAGTAGCCCATAGGACGCAGCCTTTGCTGCGTCGCCGTTCGGACTGGGCAACCTCCTCCAGCAGCTATAGCGGAATGGCGAACTCGCTCAGCAATGCGTGCAAGATTTTGGCCTTCCTGGTCCAAACACCCCATTGCGCTTACCGCGGCCGTAATTTTGTATTGTTAAAGCTGAACCTAAGCCAAGCTCTTTTGCTTGTGCGGTCAGCTTCCCTATTCCAGCTTTTATGGCTATTCTGATTTTCTTCGTTTCGCACTATTACCTATCGCTGTTCACGCAGACGTTTTATTTGCACCGCTATGCGGCGCACAAGATGTTTACGATGAACAAATTCTGGGAGAAGTTCTTCTTCCTGTTCACCTACATCTGCCAGGGCAGCAGCTTCCTCTCGCCCCGGGCCTATGCACTGCTGCACCGCATGCACCACGCCTATTCCGACACCGAGTTGGACCCGCACTCGCCCCACTTCTCGAACAATGCGTTCGACATGATGTGGAAGACCAAGATTATTTACAACGATGTGGTGAACAACGAGCACGAAGGAGCCAAGCGCTTCGAAGGCGACATTCCGGAGTGGAACTGGCTCGATAAATTCGGCGGCACGGTGTACTCGCGCCTCGGTTGGGGCACGGCCTACGTGCTGTTTTACATCAATTTTGCCACGGCCTGGTGGCAGTACCTGCTGCTGCCCATCCACTTCCTAATGGGCCCCATCCACGGTGCTATTGTGAACTGGGGCGGCCACAAATACGGCTACCAGAACTTCGACAACCGCGACAAGTCGCGCAACACCCTGGCGCTGGATTTCCTGGCCTTCGGCGAGTTGTTCCAGAACAACCACCACAAGCTGCCCATGCGCGTCAATTTCGGCGTGAAATGGTGGGAATTCGACCCCACTTACGTTGCCATCTGGGGCCTCGATAAAGTAGGCATCATCAAGGTGAAGCGCAAAAACATGAACCTGAACACGATGTCCAAGCTGGCCAAGCCCAAGCGCGAAGCCATGGCCGCGTAACCCCTGCCTGATACCATACAAAAGCCCTGGCCCCGCGCCAGGGCTTTTTTTATGACCAAGCCTAGCTAATGCCCTGAACAAACGCTACCTTTGCACTCCCAATTTCGGGAAACCCTAACCCGACGGACGAGCTCCGTCACACAACCCCACCGGTTTATGGCAGTTAAAATCCGCCTCGCCCGCCGTGGCCGCAAAAAGGCCGCAACTTACGACATTGTAGTAGCTGACGCCCGCGCTCCCCGCGATGGCCGTTTCATCGAGAAACTCGGCACCTACAATCCCCAAACCAACCCCGCCACCATCAACTACGACGCCGACCGTGCGTTTTACTGGATGATGACCGGTGCTCAGCCCACCGACACCGTTCGGGCCATGCTTAGCTACCGCGGCGTACTCTACCGTCGTCACCTCCAGTTGGGTGTCGACAAGGGCGCCATCACGCAGGAAGTTGCTGACCAGCGTTTCAGCGCCTGGAAAGACGAGAAGGACGCCAAAATCGAAGGCAAGCGTACTGGCCTCGATGATGCCAAGGCTACTGCCAAGAAAGCTGCTTTCGACGCCGAAACCAAGGTTAAAGAAGCTCGCGCCGAGTCTCAGCGTCAGAAAGCTGCCGCGCTGCTGGCTGCTAACGCGCCTGCTCCGGCTGCCGCTGAAGAAGCTACCGAGGCTCCGGCCGAAGAAGCTACCGAAGCTGCTGCCGAGTAGTTTTTAGGTACCTGAAAACCGAAAGCGTTTGGGAGTTGTGAGCCGGTTCGGCTGGCAACCCCCAAACGCTTTTTCGTTATCCCCTCCCCCATCATCATGACGCTCGACGAAACCTATCAGCTCGGCTACCTCATCAAAACCCACGGCCTGCGCGGCCAGCTAGTGGCGCACTTCGACGTGGACGATGTTTCGGCCTACACCAAGCTCAAAACGGTGTACCTCACCCTGGCCGGTGCCCCCACCAAGCTGGTGGAGCACCACATCGAGAAAGTGCAGCCCCAGTCCGGCAATAAGGTTCTGCTCAAGCTGCGCGGCATCGACCGCATCGAAGAAGCCGAGCCCCTGCGCGGTTCCCAGTTGCACTTGCCCCTCGCCGCCCTGCCCGAACTCGAAGATGACCAGTTCTACTTCCACGATGTCATCGGCTTCATCGTGGTTGATGAAAACCTAGGCAACCTGGGCACCGTGGAGAACTTCTACGAACTACCCCAGCAAGACATGCTGGCCATGCGCTACCAGGGACAGGAAGTCCTGATTCCGGTAGTCGATGAGCTGATTAGCCACGCCGACCACACGAAAAAGGAGATATACGTGAACCTGCCCGAGGGCTTGCTCGACGTGTACCTTAAGCCTAGCACCCGCCAGCAGGACGAAGCCGAGTAGCGCGGACTTTTAATCCGCGAGTGAACGCACTTCGCACGAATAGACTGACTCGCGGACTAAAATTCCGCGCTACATCATGAGAATCGATATCCTCACCTGCCTCCCGGAGTTGCTGGTTAGTCCCTTTGCCCATTCCATCGTGAAGCGAGCGCAGGATAAAGGACTGACCGAAATCCATGTGCACCAGCTGCGCGACAAAGCCATCAACAAGCATGGGCAGATTGATGATTTCGTGTTTGGCGGAGGAGCAGGCATGGTGTTGCGGGTAGAGCCCATTGCCGCTTGGATGGACGAGTTGATGGCTGAGCGTACTTACGACGCCATTATCTACCTCACCCCCGACGGTGAAACGCTACGCCAGCCGCTGGCCAACCGTTTATCGCTGATGCAGAACATCATCATGCTTTGCGGCCATTACAAAGGCATCGACGAGCGCATCCGCCAGACGTACATCACCCACGAAATAAGCGTGGGCGACTACGTATTGAGCGGTGGTGAGCTCGGTGCTGCTATCTTGGTAGATAGTGTGGTCCGGCTGCTGCCCGGCGTGCTGGGCAACGAAGAATCGGCCCTCTCCGACTCTTTCCAGGACGACTTGCTGGCGCCGCCCATCTACACCCGGCCCGCTGAGTGGCGCGGGCAGGTGGTGCCGGAGATTCTGCTTTCGGGCAATACCCCCAAAATTGAGGAGTGGCGCCATGACCAAGCCCTGGCTCGCACGCAGGCCCGCCGACCCGATTTACTCGCTTAGCAGCTGCTTCGACCGGCACTGCTGTTGAATTAACAGCAAATCAGGTAACAAGCTGTCTGTTGTTCGACAAATCCCTTGCTATCATCACCGGAAAGCACTATCTTTGCGCTCCGTTTCGATAAAATACTAATTCCCGACGGCGGCGCCGTCTTTCGCAATTTTCTCAGCCATGAGCGTACTACTTGACTTTATCCAGGCCGAATCGCAGGAGCGCCGCGCCAGCTTCCCTCTCTTCGCCGCCGGCGACACCGTGAACGTGCACGTAAAAATCCGCGAAGGTGCTAAGGAGCGTATCCAGCAGTTTCAGGGCGTGGTGCTGCAGCGTCGTAACCCGAGCTCCAACGGCGAAACCTTTACCGTTCGCAAGATTTCGAACCAAATTGGTACCGAGCGTATCTTCCCCCTGCTGTCGCCTAACATCGAGAAAATCGAAGTTATCCGTCGCGGTAAAGTACGTCGCGCCCGTCTGTTCTACCTGCGCGGCCTGTCGGGCAAGCAGGCTCGTATCAAAGAGCGTCGCTTGAACCAGGTAGCCAAGGCTCCTGTAGCCTAAGCATTGTCGCAACCTTCGGGTTGTCGAATAACAAAAAGGCCGGTCCCACGCGTGGGACCGGCCTTTTTAGGTTAGTATCAGCACCGTTTGGCGCTTAACAACCCGTTTAGTTGTGCGACGACATGTCCTGCGGCACAGTACCATCGGGAGCAACCGAGCCACCTTTCAACTGCGCGGCCACGGCCGAAAGCGTTTCGCCAAGTTTAGCTACGCGCGGGGCAGTGTTGCCTTCGGCAAAGTTGGCGGCCTGGGTGGTATTGGTACCCAGGCGAGCCAGCAACGGGGCAATCACGTCCACGTCGAGCGTGCCGCTGCCGAAGTGGGCTTTCAGGGCTTGCAGGTCGACCACCAGTTGGTGGAAGGCGGGGTTATTGGCAGCTTTCAGGTCCTCAATCCAGCGCTGAAACTGGTTGTCCAGGCCGGAGCGGTCGGTTGCTTCAGAGAGGTCGCCAGCGAGAAGGTGAATGGCGCTATCGAGATGTACCTGGTTTTGAACTTCGGTCTTTTCCATGGGTGAGTGTCTTGGCTTGGGTTAAAGGTGGCAGCAGGCGCTGCCATTAGTGCGAACGTAGTTTAGCCGGTAGGGTTGGCACTGCCCCAAAAACAAACAGGCCCCGCCGGATACCGGCGGGGCCTGCTGCGAATGAATTCGCGTAGCGCTGAGGCTACTCAATCTTGTTGATGCGCTCCTTCACCGATTCCAGCGCGATGCGCATGTTCACAATGTCGGCACGGGCAGCTTCCTGCTCTTTCAGGTTGGAGTCGATGAGGTTGTTAAGCTGCTGCAGTTCGGCGGCGTTTGAAGCCAACATCTGCTGAATTTCGAGCTTACGGGCTTTGTTCTTATCGATATCCTTCTTGATGGTCTCTTGCTTTGCAATCACAGCCGAGTGGTTGTTCTGCGAGTTCACCAGTGCTTTTTCGGCATCAGTAATCTGCGAAGCCAAGTCATCTCGGTACATCATGCGAGCAAAATCCTTGAGGTATTTTTCAGCCGATTTCCACTGCACGGGCGTAGCTTCTTTACCCAAGTAAGCGTTGCCCAAGTCAATGCTCCACCACACGGTAGTGCCAGTTGGCGAAGCATCTACCTTGCTGATGACGCGAATAGGGTTAGGTGCAATTTCCTCGATAACGACACCGTCGAGGGTAAGCACGCCTTTGTTGTTCTTCACCTTGCTGCCGAACTTGTCGCTCAGTTGCTTCAACCAAGCAGCTTCTACCCGACGGTTGTCGAGCTGCATGCTTACCTGCTGGCCTTTGCGAGGAATACTGTTTATAGACTTATCAGCTTCATCTACAGGAGATTTCTGAGCATAACCGCTCAGCGCTGCCACGCATACAAGAAGTAGGATGAGTAAACTACGTTTCATGGGGATAACAACTAAAGAAAGCATTAAAGAAAAGAGAGTCGGCTAATTGGTTAGGAGGGTAACGTTATCCGGCTTTTCAAATTTAGGACCTTTATTCGATGCAAATCCGCGTACCGCCCTATTTTTTTACATTTTCATCGTTTTTATTCATTTAGTCAAAGTTAAAGTTCCATAGATTCAATTTTTGAGTGGAATTAATCCTTTTATCTGCAGGTACTACTTCCTGGTGCGAACAAAGAATGGATTACCGGGTTAAGTTCGCCTATGCACATCACTGTTTGCCGCACCGAGCACTTCAATGCCGCCCACCGCCTCCACAACCCTGCTTGGAGCGACGACCACAACCAAACGGTTTTTGGCAAGTGCAACAATCCCAACTATCACGGCCACAATTACAACCTGACGGTGCGCCTAACTGGCCCCGTCGACCCGGAAACCGGCTACGTGTACGACCTCAAACGCCTGAGTGACCTCATCAAGCAGGAGGTGCTGGACCGCTACGACCACCGCAACCTGAACCTGGACACGGAAGAATTCCGCACGTTGAACCCTACGGCTGAGAATATCGCGGTGGTAATCTGGCAGCGCTTGCGGCCCCACTTGGCCGCCGAACTGGACTTATCGGTCACGCTCTACGAGACGGACCGTAACTTTGTCGAATATCATGGATAACGCTTCCGGGCAACGCCCGGCCCCCGACTCGCAGCTGCCCGCCAGCCTGCGCACTCCCCTCCACCCCGATGCTTTCGCGCGGAGTGAGGAGGACAAGATTACGGCCATCAGCGGCCATTTCGAGGCCATTATGCGCGAGCTGGGCCTCGACCTGACCGACGACAGCCTGGCCGGTACGCCGCGGCGCGTGGCTAAGATGTACGTGCAGGAATGGTTCAAAGGCCTCGACCCCAAGCACCGGCCCGACGTGCGCCTGTTCGAGAACCGCTACGATTACCACCAGTTGCTGGTGGAGCGCGACATCACGCTGTTTTCGTGCTGCGAGCATCACTTCGTCCCCATCATTGGCAAGGCCCATATTGCCTACCTGCCGGGCACCCACGTGGTGGGCCTGAGCAAGCTGAACCGCGTGGTACAGTACTATGCGCGCCGCCCGCAGGTGCAGGAGCGCCTGACGCGCCAGATTTCGGAGGAGTTGAAGCAGAGCCTGGGAACCGACGATGTCGCGGTACTCATCGAAGCTGACCACTTATGCGTGATGAGCCGCGGCGTGAACGACACGAGCAGCAGTACCCTCACCAGCGAATACAGCGGCCGCTTTGCCTCGGATGAGGCCCTGCGGCGGGAGTTTCTGCGGCAAATAGGAAAATAGTTGTCAGTTGCTCGTTCTCAGTTGTCAGGCTTTTTTGATAATTATGCTTGGCATTCGGCAACCAGAATCTAACAACCGACAACAAACAACTGATAACTAACGAAATGAAGGTTCTCATCACCGGTGGCACTGGCCTGATTGGCACCCGGCTAGCCGAAATGCTGATTGATAGCGGCTATGAAGTGGCTTTGTTGAGCCGCGAGCCCGCCAAGAGCAGCCACTTCCGCAGCTTCCGGTGGGATGTGAATGCCGGGACAATTGACGAGGCGGCCGTGCCCTACGCCGACTACATCGTGAGCCTGGCCGGGGCGAGCGTGGCCGACGGCAAGTGGACCGACGACCGCAAGCGCGAGATTATGACCAGCCGCCTGGGCGGTTTGGCGCTGCTGACCCACGAGCTGGCGAAGCCCGGCCACCACGTGCGGGCCGTGATTTCGGCCTCGGCGGTGGGGATTTATGGGGATGCCGGCGACAAGCTGGTAACCGAAGAAACGCCCCCGGCACTGCCCACGCACGATTTTCTGGCCGATGTATCGCACCAGTGGGAGCTGGCAGCCGCGCCCATCGAGGCGCTGGGCATCCGCACGGTGATTCCGCGCATTGGTGTGGTGCTGAGCACGGCGGGCGGGGCACTGCCTCAAATTGCCAAGCCGATGAAGCTGGGCGCGGGCGCGGCGCTGGGCAGCGGGAAGCAATACATGTCCTGGATTCATCTCGACGACTTGTGCCGGCTGTTTATTGCCATGCTGGAGGATGAGAAGTGGCAGGGCACGTACAATGCGGTGGCCCCCTACCCTGCCACCAACCAGGCCTTTACCGAGGTGCTGGCCGGCGTGCTGCACCGGCCGCTGCTGCTGCCCAAGGTGCCGGCCTTCGGCCTGAAGCTGGCGATGGGCGAGATGAGCGACATCGTACTGGCCTCGCAGAACGTGAGCGCGGCCAAGGTGCTGGCGCAAGGCTTCCGGTACGAGTACCCGGAGCTGCGCGGGGCGCTGACGGCCTTGTACGGCGGGGAGTAGGGCTGGCTCAACGCGCCGCCGACGGCTCCGGAGATGGGTCCGACGCATCAGCAAACCAGCCGATGGCTCCGAAAGGGCGTCCGACGCATCCGAAAACCGTTCCGATGGCTCAGCAAGCCAGCCGATGGCTCCGAAAGGGCGTCCGATGGCCCAGCAAGCTGGCCGATGGCTCCGGAAACCGTTTCGATGGCTCCGGATGGGCATCCGATGGCCCCGCAAGCTGGCCGATGGCTCCGAAGGTCGTTCCGATGGGGTTGGCGAGTAGCTTTGCTTATGCGCATTGCCCTGCTACTCGTCCTTTTCCTGTTTAAAGCGGCTTGCTTGTGCGCCCAACTAATGCAACCACGCTTGCTGACGGCACTTGTGTATACCCAAGACTTAAACGCGGGCAGCTTATAAAATCATGATAAAGCCACTTTTAACGTTGTTCTCTCTTGCGTTGCTTACCGGGCTAACCTCATGCAATAGCAAAACGAAGGAAGAGAATTTTTGGGATTGGTTCAAGACTCACGAATCCAGCTACTATTCAGAGTCAGGCAATCGGGAAGAATTGTTCAGTGAGCTTGGCACAGAACTACATGCAATAGATGAGAATTTGACTTTTGAATTTATCCCGGTTCAAAAAAATCATGTCAAAGAATTGACAATATCTGCGGATGGCATTGTCAGCTCCTTTCCGGCTGTTTCTGCATTAGTGAGCAAAGCCCCAAGTATTAAGAACTGGAAATTCAGCGCGTTTAGACAGCGTACTCCAGGTGATGACATCGAAATAAACTACGAAGGCCTAGGGATGAAAATTGCCTATGATGACATCTTCTTCCGTTACACAAAAGATTCGGCAAAGCTTGGCTTAGAGTTGAATATCCGAGATTATAAAGACTCGGAAAATTTCAAAAATGCAACTTACGTGCTACTTGATGGCCTGATTGGGGAGTATGATATGGGCACCCGAATAGGCTCGATAGATTTCAGGAAGCTTCAGGAATCAGAGCGCGACAAGCTGTTCAAAATAATTGAACTCCGAGGCGTAGTTGATAGCCTAAAAAACAAGGCCCGCTAATAAAGCGGGCCTTGTTTTTTAGGTCTAACGCCCGCCCTTTACGCTGTCGGGCACGGTGCCGCCGTTGTTCATTTGCTCGAGCAGGTTATCGGCGGCGATGGTGTCGACGGCTTCGGCACGGCTGCGGCGGGGCTCCGATTCGGACACGCAGGTATATTTCTTGCTGATTTTGCCAGCGGGTTTGGGGAAGTGGCCGTAGGTGTAGCCGAGGTCTTTGTCTTTGTACACCTTCTCCAGGAACTTGCCGAAGATGGGCAGCGCGGTGCGGCCGCCTTCGCCCTGCTGCGAGCCCACGAAGTGGATGCTGCGGTCTTCGCCGCCCACCCACACGCCGGTCATCAGGTCTTTGGTCATGCCCATGTACCAGCCGTCGGAGTAATTGCTGGTAGTGCCGGTTTTGCCGCCAATCTGGTTGTCGTTGTGCCAGAGGTCGTAGTCCCAGAGGGCCTGCGAGGTGCCGCCGGGCTCTTCCATGCCGCCGCGCAGCATATACGTCATTAGCCAGGCAGTTTCGGCCGAGATGGCGCGCTTCTGGGCGGGGTCGAATTGCTTGATGACGTTGCCATTCCGGTCTTCGATGCGCGAAACCAGCCGCGGCTCGGAGCGGAAACCGGTGTTCATGAACGTGCTGTAGGCGTCCACCATTTCGTACACGCTCACGTCGCCGCCCGAGCCGAGGCCGATGCTGGGCACCGAGAGCAGCGGCGAGGTGATGCCGACTTTGTGGGCGTATTTGGCCACGTTGTCCCAGCCTACTTTTTCAGTCAATTGGGCCGTTACGGAGTTTACGGAGCGGGCCATGGCGTGGCGCAGCGTCATGTTGATGCCGGTGTATTCGCGGGTCACGTTGTCGGGCTGCCACTCCATAGCCTCGCCGTTTTCGGTGTACTTGATGGTGACGCGCTGGTCGCGGATGCGGTCACAGGGCGTGTAGCCGTTGTCGAGGGCGGTGAGGTAGACGAATGGCTTGAACGTGGAGCCGGCCTGGCGCTTGCCCTGGCGCACGTGGTCGTACTGGAAAAAGCGGTAGTCGAGCCCGCCCACCCAGGCCTTAATCTGGCCGGTGAAGGGGTCCATGCACATCATGCCCGATTGCAGGAAGTGCTTGTAGTAGGCCAGCGAATCGAGCGGCGACATGACAAGCGTGGTGTCGTTGTCGTCGTGCTTCCAGGTGAACACCTTCATCGGCCGCTTGGCGTTCAGGGCCGAATCGAGGCGCTGGGGCTGGCCTTTGAAGTGGTTGGCGAGGGTTTTATAGCTCTCGGTGCGCTTCATCTGGGTGAGGATGAAGTCGGGGATTTCGTGGCCTTCGTCGTCCACCCAGGGGTTGGATTCGCGGTTGCGCCAGAAGTTGTCGAACTGGCGCTGCAGGGACTTCATGCGCTCGTGCAGGGCTTCTTCGGCGTGGGCCTGCATGCGCGAGTCGATGCTGAGGTAGATTTTCAAGCCGTCGCGGTACATGTCGTGGCCGGTGCTGTCGCACCAGGCATCCACGAACTGGCTCACCGCCCCGCGGAAGTAGGTATCGGGGCCGTCGATGTGGCGCTCGACGTGGTAGTCGAGTTCGACGGGCGTGGCTTTCAGGGCGGAAATCTGGTCTTTGGGGAGCACGCCGGCTTGGCCCATGCGGTCGAGCACCACGTTGCGGCGACGCTTGGCGGCGGCGGGGTGGAACTTCGGGTTGTAGGCCGTGGGGTTGTTGAGCACGCCCACCAGCATGGCCGCTTCCTGGGGCTTGAGGCTGTCGGGCGAGGTGTTGAAGAAGGTTTTGGCTGCTACTTTAATGCCGAAGGCGCTGGAGCCATACTCCACGGTGTTCAGGTACATGCGTAGGATTTCCTCCTTGGTGTAGCGCTGCTCGAGGTCGACGGCCGTGAGCCACTCCTTGGTTTTGGCCACAATGGTGCTCACCACCGGAATGTAGCCCAAGCCGCCCCGGCTCTGCTGGCGGCGGATTTTGTAGAGGTTTTTGGCCAGCTGCTGGGTGATGGTGGAGCCGCCGCGCTTCTCGCCGCGCAGCGACGAAATCGCCCCGCCGAGCACTGCCTCCAGGTCGATGCCCGAATGTTTGTAGAAGCGTACGTCCTCGGTCGCAATGAGGGCCTTGATGAGAATGGGCGACATCTGGCTGAGCTGCACCGGCGAGCGGTTCTCGCGGAAGTACTTGCCGATGAGCACGCCATCGGAGGTGTACACTTCGGAAGCCTGCTCGACTTTGGGGTTTTCGAGGTCGGACAGGCTGGGCGACTTGCCGAACAGAAACAGGAAATTGGTGCTCACCAGAAACGGGTACACCAAAAACAGTATCACAATCACCCCAAACCCTACCCAGGCCCAACTGGCTAGCAGCACGGGCCAGCGCCGGCGCGACTTGGTTGGCTTTGAGCCAGGAGCAGGAGCGGAAGGGGACGTTTTGAGGTCGGCCATACGAGGCAGCAAGTGGGTAGCGGGGCCAGAACCCCGCTGCGAAGAACGACAAATATACCAGTCGCCTCACCGTAGCGCGAACTTTTAGTTCGCGTCTCCGCGCATCGGCCCAAACCCAAACGGTGCGGGGCCGCGAACTAAAAGTTCGCGCTACAACCAGACAGCCAGCCCGGCAATTAGCGCCGGTGCCGCGCCGTGAGCAGCGCCTGGTGGTACACGTTGCGGCGGGCGCGGACGCGGTTGCGCTGCCAGCGCCACGCCAACTCGCCCAGGGCCAGCAGGATAATGCCCAGGCCCAGGAAGTAGCTCCCGTGCAGCATGCGAATCTGGCCCCGAGTAGGCGAGTCGAGCTCCTGAAACAGAAACAGGCCCCACAGCTCATCAATCAGCGTGAAGGCCCAGATGGCGGCGGCGAAAATACGGCCCGCCCGGCCCAGCGCCAGATGCCAGTGCAATAGGTACAGCGCCACGCCGGGCAACGCCGAGAGCAGCACCAGCGGCGCTTCGCGCACCAGCGGCAGGCCCAGAAAAATGATGCTTAGGGTTTCTTTCAGCACCTGGGCTCCGGCCAAAATGCGGCCCGGACGCGTAAGTGTGGGAATAGCAGGAGGTGGATGCAGGTGCGAAGCGGGCATTGGCACAAGCCCGGGCGGATAAACCGGACGCCGCTAAGATACTGATTCGGCGCTAGTAGCGGCGGGCCATGAGGCGGGCGGCTTGGCAGCGCCAGGTGAGAATGATAATGAGCAGGCCTTTCACCGAGTCGAGCAGCAGGTTGTCGGGCTTGCCAAAGGCGAAGTAGATGCCGATGCCAATGCCTATCCACCACAAGCCCAGCAGGTAGCACCAGGTGGCAAAGCCCGGCCGCCGCCTCTGCACCTGCACCAACGCCACGGCCGCTACCAGCGACACGAACAGCAGCAGCCAACCCATGATGTAGGTAAGGAAGGTAGTAGCTGGACTGTAGACGACGCCAAACTGCTTCAAAGTGAAAGCCGGGGCGAAAAAAGCGCCGCCCGTGAGGGCCAGTTCCAGCAGCAAGGCAATAAAAAGCACGAGCAGCAGCAGCGTACGGGGCATATTGACGAGAGCTTGCGAAGAGGCGAGAAAGGCGATTCCCGGCGTGGGACGCTTTATGGGCCGCCAAGCTAGTCAATAAACTTGAATTAGTGCTGATTCAGTTTATAAACCGCATCCGTCGACGGCCTGACTAGCGCCTGATTGCACGGCCTTTAGCAACACCAGTTCCAGAAAGATGGCAAGGCATTAGCCTTCGCAAGAGTCAATTTGCAAGGAACTGCCAATATTGGAAAACGCCGGATAGCACCATGACAAAGCTTGTCTTGTCTACAGTCACTGCCGCATTCAGGACAACAATGCCAGCACTATCAGGGTCACTACCAATATCAACACTACCACCAGCGCTGCTACTACGTACGCCACCGTTGCCCCGGCGCGAATTACCCAACGCAGCCATGTGGAGCTGAATACAGCCGCTGACCAACGCTGCAGCGTACTCATTACCTGCATCACACCTATTACCATCCCACAGGGCAACACCGCTAAGCTCCACTTGCCAGCAGTTGGGTGGTTGGGCCATAACTCGGCCCGAAACCAGTAGCTGAGCAGGGCCAGCAACAGCCCGCTACCTGTCAGCCACAACGAGCGCGGCAAGGTGGGCGCAGGAGGCAAATACCTACGCCAGTGCGCAATCATCGGCGGCGGGCAGCCCGATTTGCTGGCGGAGGGCAGCAGTGGATTGTGTGGCGTAGGTGGCAAGCGTCCAAGCCACGATGGGCTGGGTGCGTTGGCCGCGGTAGTAGTGCTGGCGTAGGGCGGGCCACACTTCGGGCGTGAGCACGGCCAGCAACAGAAACCCCAGGCACATTATCGACCAATCGCCGTTGCCGAGCATGAAGGCTTTGAGTTTGAGCTCGTCGTCGGGCGTCATGTCATAGCCCAGCAACACGTGCTTCAGGTCGTGGTTCTCATAGTGCGGAATGAGGCGCAGGTCGTTGGCGTGCAGAACATCGGCCACACCCCGGCCAAGGGAGCCGGCCGGCAGGCTTTGCAGGTAGTTGAATTGTGCGCGGGCATCAGCGGTGCCGTAGAGTTGGCGTAAAATGGGAATCAGAAACGAGGTTTTGGCGTGCACGATAATCTGGCGGGCCAGCACTTGAAAGCCGTTCAGCGGCTTGGGGACGTGGGTTTGGAGGGAAGCGAGCATGAGTGGAAATGAGTTAGGATGAGATGGGAGTTGATGAGAAAAGCCCGGTCGGGCTATCCGTCGCTACTGCCGCGACCACAGCAGCATGAGCTGCGTGAAGGCCAGCAGCAGCAGGCCCAGCAGCACCACGGTGGCCGGCAGCACGCCGCGGATGAGGCGCCGCCAGCGCAGGTCGGGCGAGGGAGCCCGCTCCTGCCAGGTGAGCAGTACGCCGAGTGCAGCCACGTCGCCGATGCAGAACAGGATGCCGAGGAAGGTGAGAGCGAATTGGGGGAGCGTATTCATGTGGACTTGAAATAAATTAGAAGGAAGACTTGGCACGTTGCAACACGACGTAAAGGCAACTCTCACGTGTACCACATGACATGGGGAGTGTTATCAAAAGCCGTAGCTGCCCATATCAGCAAAATGATGGAGCAGGCCACCTGGAACAGAAGTATCACCCCGCACCATAAAAAGCCCAGCACCTGGACCCATAAGCGACCGCCCTCGGAAGAAAGCCAGAAAACGCTAATCCCGCGCCACCAAATCAGCAGGTTGCCTAA
Organism: Hymenobacter glaciei; assembly: GCF_039539585.1. Lineage (NCBI taxonomy): Bacteria > Pseudomonadati > Bacteroidota > Cytophagia > Cytophagales > Hymenobacteraceae > Hymenobacter > Hymenobacter glaciei. Next base: position 24,240 of record NZ_BAABDK010000005.1, read on the forward strand.
CAAGCAACCGCAGAAGGTTAGAAACTCTGAGAAATCCGTTTCCGTGGCGAAGAGAGTTCTCATCAGGCTGATAAAGGCCAGCCAGCTGACAATACAGGCGACTGTCCAGCAAAAACTGGCGATAAATTGCCGGGCCGGCGTTAGCGGCATTTCGATGGAGAAGGGATTATTCACGACCGCCCAGCTGTTGCGCTGCTTCATAATCGGCCCAGGTGAAGCCCTGCCAGTGGCTGTACTCGGCATAGTTGGCGCGGGCGGCCACCACGGCCAGGTCGAGGCGGCGCTGGGCTTCGGGCGCGTCGATGACGGAGGGTATGCCGTATTCGGCATTCACGGTGAGTTGGGTGGTGTGGTTGAGGACCCCGCGACGGGCCAGCAGTGTGGGCAGGGTGCGGTCGGGCATGTCGAGCAGGAAGCCGATGTCGACGCTGCGGAAGCGCGGCTGCAGGTTGTATTCCGTCATCCAGACTTCCCAGTTGCCAGCGGCCAGCAGCAGCAGTACCGCATACACGGCCAGCGAATTCAGCCGCACGAGGCTGTAGGCCGAGCGTTGCTGCCAGATTTTACCGAGCACGGTAGCTAGCCCAAAAAACACCAGCAGCAGGAAAAAACACACCCCGATGCGCTTGTAGGCCACGCCGCAGTTCAGGATGTAGTAGTAGTTGCGCAGGCCCACCGACACGGCCAGCACCGCGTTTTGCAGCACCCACACGGTAGCTCCCCAGCGCAGCGCCCGCAGCCCCGGCGCGTAGAAGTTGAGGTTGCGCCGGAAGTACCAGAGCACAATGCCCATGGCTAGCAGAATACTGAAGATGAGCACGTAAGTCCCTTCGTGCACGAACTGCGCCAGGTCGAACCCGCGTGCCGGCGCGAACCCAAACCACAGCCAACGCACGTCGATGGCATTCACCACCAGCAGCAGCGCGTTTACCAGCCCAAACACGGCAACGGCCACCAGGTACTCCTTGCGCAAGTCGAGCGCCTTAGTCGTTTTCGGGCGGAAGTCGGGCCGGCGCACGGCAAACGAGGCCACCCGGTCGCGCTGCCGCCGCACAAACTCACCGAAGTGCGACTCCTGGTCGGCAAAGAAGTAGACTGGCACTGCCACTACCGCAGCCGCCGTCACGGCAAACCCCAGCAGCAAAAACAGCAGGTGGCCCAGCGAAATATCGGGCAGCAGGCGCACCAGCCACTCCCCCAGCACGGCCAGCACCCGGCTGCTTAGCCGTGCATACACCGGGTTTGCGACGGCAAACAGCAGGTGAAACGCGCCCAGAATGCCTAGTGGCACCAGCAGCAACCGGCCGTAAAACCAGCTGCGCCGCACGCCAGCGCCAGCGGGCCGGGGCGCTCGAACGCCACGCAGCACCCGCAGCCAGGCTTCGGCCGCGCTGCCCAGGCCGGTCAGGGCCGCGAAGAGCAGCAGCTTCAGCGATGGCTGGTTGGCGTAGCCCAGCAGCAACACCACCGATACTCCGCAGGCCAGCGCCGCCACCGCCGAGCCGTACATGGCCATGAATACGCCGCTTAGCAAGCTGCCAAACGCCATCAGCCAGAAGTAGCCCGAGCGCCGGGCAGCCGCGTGCCGCGGCAGTTGCATCAGTTGCGCGACCACCACAAAGACATTAAACACAAGCATGTTGACGCCGCCCCGCTCGCGCCAGAACAGCCAATCGAATAAAACGACGCCCAGCGGCAGTAGCAGCTTTTGGGCGGCGGTGAGCGGGGGGCGAGCGGTGGTAGCGGCGGTAGTCGGGAGCGACCACTCACCCGCAGGTTGCAAGGATGGATTCATTGTTAAAGAACTTTGTGTTTCAAAGTGTAAAGGCAAAAAAAAGAGCGCAGCTAGGCCCTTGTTTCTAAAAACTACGGCCGCAGCAATTTCTCCAAGGTGGCGAGGTGCTGCTGAAACGCCGTTTTGCCGGCAGCGGTGGCGGTGTAGGTGGTGTTGGGCTTTTTGCCCACAAATTGCTTGCTCACGAGCACGTATTCGGCCTTTTCGAGGGCAGCTACGTGGCTGGCCAGGTTGCCGTCGGTAAGGTCGAGGGCTTCCTTCAGGTCGTTGAAACTCACCGACTCGTTGGCCATGAGCACGGCCATGACGCCGAGGCGCACACGGTGGTCGAAGGCTTTGTTGAGGGTGTGGATGAGGTGCTTCACGCAGATACCGGGGGTTAGGCCGCCGAGGTGCCGGCCGCGCCCGGCCGCTCGTAGCGGTTGTACATCAGCAGGCCGTAGCCGATGTGGCCCAGGCCAAAGCCGAGCGCAAAGTAAATCAAGCCCCAGCCGGGTTGCAGCATGGCCAGCAGCCCCAGCCCAATTTGGGTAAGGCCGAGCCAGCGAATTTCGTCCAGCGTGTACTTGCTGGCGTTGAGCAGCGCCAAGCCGTAGAAGAGCAGCAGGCCGGGCACCACCATGGCAGCATCGCCGCCCAGGTACAAACGCAGGCAAAACAGGCCACCTGCCACCAGCGGTACTGCCAATGCCACTGCCAGGCGGCGGGCCGGAGCGCTCCACAGCGTCTGGCCGCTGCGGTGGGTGCGCCGCCGCGTGAAATAAAAGGCCACCAGGAGCGCGGCCCCAATCATGCCGCCGGCCAGCAGCAGCAGCGCTGGCAGGGCCGCCTGTCGCTCAACCGGCGAAGCGCTCAGCAGACGCAGGTAACCATCCGGAAACTCGCTTTGGAGATAGAAGTGGCCAGCCGCCGCGCCCAGTAGCGCTACGACGCCTGCTCCTACCCCACTCAGGCCCGAGAGAGACAGAAAGCGCGAGCTGCGCTCCATGATAGCGCGGATTTCGGAGAGTTGAGCAAGCGGGTCGGGCGTAGCGGCGGGCTTCATAAGTATCGAAGTGCTTTGTGATGCAAAGTTGAAGAAAAGATTTGATACTTTTGCCTCACACTTCTTTTTTCTTTTGAAAATGAGCGCCTCGACGAATACCAGCACTTGGGGACAGGCCTGCCGACTGCGGTTTTGGACGAATGTGGCCGGCTTTATCGGGGTCTTTGTGTCTTTGAAGCTGCAAGTGGCACTTGACCACAATAACAATTCGTCGGACTCTGAAATGGGGCTAATCGCGGGGCTCGTGGGGCTGATTGCGGCAGGAGCCTCGCTTGTTGTAATACCGCTGGCATACGGGGCGTTCCAGCGTCTGCTATGCATTGCGAACTATTGGCTCCGGGTGCTGGCTACTGCGGCCGTCGTCACGGGTTTCTTCCTACTCATTGTGTTTATTGCTGGCAAGAGTGTTGTGAATGAGGACTTTTCGCTAACCGGCATCGTATTGCTAGGCGGCTGGGCTTATTGGCTGGCTGCGCTGGGAGCAGCGGCGCTGGTGTACAAGCAAGGGCTTTTTCGAACCGATAATTCCGGCGATGACATTGCGGAACCCACAGCATGAAACCCAATGTATCATTCAGCCTATGGCAGCAGTCTTTGCTACTCGGCTGCACCTGCTACGCAGTGGCCAATGGCTTGGTGCACAAAAGCGACTGGTGCTACCTGGCGGCTTCAGCGGCGGTAGCGGCAGCCCTCTCCTGGTTGCTGCGCCCGTTGCAATGGTGGCTGGTGAGCCGGCCACCGCGGTGGTTGCGGGAACGACCATTGCTGTGGGCGCTGGGCTGCACGTTGGCAGTATTTGGTTTGGGAGTTTTGTTTACTTGGCCGCTACGCTCGTGGCCTGGTCCGAACGGGCTGTGGCCGTGGGGCGCCGGTGCCCTGCTGGCAACGGCACTAGGCCATTGGCGCACAAGCAGCGCATCAGCAATTCCCGAAAGTGGAACAGCGGCCCGCCTACGGGTTGAGCCATCGAAAGCGGCGCAGTTGTAAAACTGATAATCAATAGTTTAAGGCAGTAACACCGGCAGCTTGAGGCGAGCTATTCCGGAAATTTTATTTCCCAAAAATATACTTGCCATTCACACAATCCACTCATTATCAGTATGCCGTAGCTAAATCAACTCTCCAAAAGGATAAGCCGGAAACGCGTTGCAGCTGCTTCCGCTACATCACCGGGATGGAAGCCAACTCCCCCTAACGCTTTGCCATATGCCTACTTCTGCTCAATTGTCGAACCACCCTACGGCTACCTCCCGAACGTTTCTTGTTTGGCTGCTCAGCAACTTAGGCGGCACTACTTGGCTGTTAATTGATTTTTGCCGCTACTCGCCCGAAGACTTTGCCATTCCGCTGGTGGTGGGCCTGATGGCGGCGTTGGTGTCGCTGGCTACGGTGCCGCTGGCTATACCGGTTTTTGCACTGGCGCAGCGGCGATGCACCAACTGGCGCTGCCGGCTGCTGGTACTGGCAGCAGTGCTGCTGATTTTTGCGCTGGGCAATTCTGCGCTGCTGCAACTGTTGCCCATTGGGCCGGCCAGTAGCCTGCTGCGCTTTTCGTGGCCCTACCTGGGCACAGCGTTGGCGGCAGCGCTGTGGGTATATCGGCCCCGCCCCGTTCGGCAGCAAGCGGCGGCGCCGCTGTTGCTCCGGTGGCAACCGCGGGCGGCGCGGTGGCCCCTGCTGCCCCACCAAGGCGCATAAACGCAGCGAAAGCCTGAGAGCCTATCCTAAACCACGAGGTGATTGAGCGTCACAGCCGGAAATTGGCTTGCCTGTGCAGTTTTTTTACACGGGTTGCGTTCGCCAAAGTTGGCACTGGCAGCAGTTTCTGCGTACAAATGGGCCTATGCGCCTACGCCTGCGGTTGTTCGAGTTTGAGGATTTGTCGTGGTTTCCGGACGTGATACGGGCCGGGATGATGGATTACCTGCATTTCATGATTTCGGCCCTGGGCACCTATCGGCCCATTGTCCCGCTGCTGGCCGAGGGATTGCGCCGCAGCGGCCAGTCGCACCTGCTGGAGTTGGGCGCGGGTGCCGGGGGCGGCACCGAAACCTTGCTGAAGACGCTGCACGCCCAGGGCCAGCCCGGGGTCACGACTACCTTTACCGACCTATATCCGCAACCCGCCGCCTGGGCTGCTGCTGCCCAGCGCACCCACGGCGTCATCAGCTTCGAACCCCGGCCGGTGGATGCGCTGGCCGTACCGGCCCATCTGGTGGGCTTCCGCACCATCTTTTCGGCCTTCCATCACTTCCCCCCCACCGCTGCCACCGCGCTGCTGCGCGATGCCGTGCGCGGCAACACCGGCATTGGCGTGTTTGAGGGCGCGGGCAAGCACTGGCTCGAGCTACTGCTGGCCGTTACGGTGCTGCCGGTGGCGCAACTGTTGCTCACGCCGTTTTTTCGGCCATTCAGGTTCAGCCGACTGGTGTTCACCTATTTGATTCCGCTTATCCCGCTCTGCACCATTTGGGATGGCGTGGTGTCGGTGCTGCGCATGTACTCGCCCGCCGAATTACTGGCCCTGGCCCACGCCGCCGACCCGGAAGGGGCCTTTGTGTGGCAAGCCGGCCGCAAGCGTCACTGGTGGGGCCCGCAGGTAACGTACTTAGTAGGTTGGCCTGCTGGCAACGACCAGTTGGCAGTGGGCAGCGCTTCATACCGCAAAAGCTTGTAGTACCTATTGCCACTTTTGCTCAACTTTGCAGCCGGTGGCGGCTTGGTTTCGGTTTCACGCGTACTTGTTCATTGCTCCTTGCTCATTGCCAATTATAAAAAGGCGCTGCCGCTGCTGCGTATCCCATTTTCGGTGTACCTCATGCCCGTGTTCTGGTTTGGGCTGAGTGCGCTGCGCGGGCCGTGGAGCGGGGGCCGGGCCGTAGGCGTGTTCGTGGTGCTGCACCTGCTGGCCTACCCGGCTTCCAACGGCTACAACTCCTACTACGACAAGGACGAAGGCAGCATTGGGGGCCTGAAAGCACCGCCCAAAGTCACGCCCGAGCTCCTGCATCTGGTGTGGCTGTTCGATGCGCTGGCCGTCGCGGGCGCGGCCTTGCTCGGGTGGCCATTTGCCGCGCTGGTTGTGGTGTACCTACTGGTGTCGAAGGCGTACAGCTACGAAGGCATTCGGCTGAAAAAATACCCGCTCCTGAGCACGCTGGTGGTGGTGGTGTTCCAGGGCGCATTCACGCTGTTAATGACGCAGGTGGGCGTGGGGGCCACTTCAACCCAGCTTTTCGAGAAAACCAACCTGCTGCTGGCGCTGGTGAGCACGTTGTTTTTGTGCGGCTCTTATCCGCTCACGCAGGTGTATCAGCACGAAGAAGATGCGCGGCGCGGCGACCGTACCCTGAGCCTGCGGCTGGGCATTCGGGGCACCTTCATTTTTGCGGCCATCGGGCTGTTGGCCGGAGCGGGCGCGCTGGGCCTGGCTTACTGGCTGCGCCAGGAAATTCGCCCGCTGCTGATTTTTCTGGTGGCCACTGGGCCCGTTGTGGCATTGTTCAGCCGCTGGGCCTGGGCGGTGTGGCACGATGAGGCCGCTGCCGACTTCGAGCACACCATGCGCATGAACCAGGTGTCGTCGCTGTGCCTGAGCGCGGCCTTTATCGCCATGCTGCTGTGGCGGTAACATCACTTGCACCCATCTTCTGAACAATCGAACCGATGCTCAGGCACGTATTCAGTCGTTGTATACTGGTTGAATTTTAACTTCTGCGCTCATGAAAGTGTTCTGGATTGTTCTCCTGCCCCTGCTGGCGGCCTGCAACTCCACTCCTTCGGCCGTAAATGAAGGCACGGTATCGCGAGCGGCCGACCGCCAGGGGCCCGGTACCGCCCAGGCCCTGCCCGCACCCGACACCGCCCGCGCCAAAGCCGTTTCGGCCCTGCACGACACGCTGCGGCAGGTGCGCGAGCGTCACAATTTCAGTCATTCGGCCGGCCCGCCCGACTTGTTTCGGCTGGTATTCCGTGGTCCGTCCATTCTGGAAGGTACCGGCGAGCTCACCATTACCGACCCCACCGGCCAAGTCATCTTCCGCGAAATCCTAACCGAACCTGACCTTGAAGCGTCCTTGGTTTATGAGATGAAAGCCCCCAGCGCCACGCGCTCTGACCGCGAAACATTCGTACTCCGGCGCATCGACCGCTTTTTCCTGCCTTCACAGTTCCATACCCCGGCTGTAATGACTACAATGCCCTTCCGTAGTGGCATTGAAAACATGAACCGCACAATTTGGAGCGACCTGCAGAAGCGCCCCGATGCCATTGGCTTCGAGTACCTCAAGGGCAAGGAAGACCGCCGCGTCATCGCTTGGTCGCCGCTAAAAAAACAAACCGTACGTGTGCGGTAGGTGTAGCACGGTAGCACGGAGCCCTTGCTCCGTTTTTTACACTTAAAACGCGGAAGTATAAACGCCTGAATGTGGAATCAAGTCCACAAGCCACGCTACATCGTTTCGCGCAACAGCTGCTCCAGCCCGGCACGCAGCTGCTCGTAGGGCTGGTAGCCGCGGGCCAGCACGTAGCCCTGCTCCCCCACCCGTACCACGGCCGTAGGGAAGCCCTGCACGCCAATGCGTGCCACCGCCGCAAATTCCTGCCGGGCCGCCTGTGCCGTTTCGGGCGCAACCCAGCGGCGCGCAAACTCGGCGACATCCACGCCAAAAGACTCCAGCAAGACGTTGTAGGTACACACTTCATTCAGGTCGTGGCCGTCGCGAAATAGCGCCTGCTGCACCGCGTGCGCGAAGGCCACGGTGCGGGCGGGGTCCTGCGTTATTTGGCGAAAAGCCACGATGGCCCGGCTCGGCGGCTCCGAATCGTAGCGGTAAGTGCCAGCGTCGCCCAATGCCCGGAAGCCCTCCCCGAACTGCACGCCCGTCACAGCTTCCACTTCATCGAGCGACTGGCGGAGGTAGTCCCAGGTTTCGGAAATGGGGCCAGCATCGTCGCCCACCACCATGCCGCCGCACAAAACCGATACTTCGAGGCGACCCGCAAAGGCCGCCTGCAATTCGGTAATGGCCGGACTAGCACCGTAGCACCAGCCGCACAGGGGGTCGTGGAGGTAGAGGAGCTCGGGCAGAGCGGCAGACAAGTCGGGAGTCATCAGCGGAGAAATTTAAGCCCAAAAGTAGCCTCTGTTGCGTTGCCCACCCCTTTGCAATAAAAAGCCGCTGTTTTTTATCAGGCCCGTGAATTAATTTGATATGGCGTGGGTTTGCCCTGTGACTGCTAATTACTATCTATAGACAATTCTTAGAGTTACCCTTATTTAGTTTTGCTATTGTTATTTTAGTAAAAGCCCACTGATTCACGTCAGTGGGCTTTTTTATATCCTCTTAGTACGAGGCATTCGGCACTGAAAAACAAAACATTTTTTATATCGGCTTCATCCACCAGGGATGGATTTTAACCGGCGCACAGGCTCCCCGTTGGCCGCTAACGCCGTTGCCGGTACTCACCTAGCATAGCCAGGCGCTATCTTACTGCTGCTACGGAAAGTTACTGCCTTGCCCACTCCACTCCCAGTGGAGTTCCCCAAACCCACCGCGACCGGGCGGCTTTGTAGCATCCACCGCTTCGCATACAAAAAGGCCCGCCGCATTGCTGCAACGGGCCTTCTTGTAGTCAAACTATCGGTATTAGCCGTTCATGGCCAGCAGGAATTCTTCGTTGTCCTTGGTGCCTTTGATGCGGTCCTTCAGGAATTCCATGGCTTCGGTGGCGCTCATGTCGTTCATGAAGCGGCGCAGTACCCACACGCGGTTCAGCTCGTCCTTGCTCATCAGCAGGTCTTCGCGGCGGGTGCCGGAAGCCGGGATGTCGATGGCCGGGAACACGCGCTTGTTGGCCAGCTTGCGGTCGAGCTGCAATTCCATGTTGCCGGTGCCCTTGAATTCCTCAAAAATCACCTCGTCCATTTTGGAGCCGGTTTCGATGAGGGCCGTGGCGACAATGGTGAGTGAACCGCCGCCTTCCACGTTGCGCGCCGCGCCGAAGAAGCGCTTGGGCTTTTGCAGCGCGCCCGCGTCGATACCACCCGAGAGGATGCGCGACGAGCTGGGCTGCACGGTGTTATAGGCCCGGGCCAGGCGGGTGATGGAGTCGAGCAGAATCACCACGTCGTGGCCGCACTCCACGAGGCGGCGTGCCTTGTCGAGGGCCATTTCGGCAATTTTCACGTGGCGGTCGGCCGTTTCGTCGAAGGTCGAGCTGAGCACTTCAGCCTTCACGGTGCGGGCCATGTCCGTTACTTCCTCGGGGCGCTCGTCGATGAGCAGCACCATGAGGTAGACTTCGGGGTGGTTTTCGGCAATGGCGTTGGCGATTTCCTGCAGCAGCACCGTTTTACCGGTTTTGGGCTGGGCCACAATCAGGCCACGCTGGCCCTTGCCAATTGGCGCAAACAAATCGAGCACGCGGGTGCTGATTTGCGTGGATTTAGTCGTGAGCTTCAGGCGATGGTCGGCAAACAGCGGCGTGAGGTGGCTGAACGGCACCCGGTCGCGGACTTCCTCCACGGTGCGGCCGTTCATGCTGTCCACGCCCACCAGGGCGAAGTATTTCTCGCCCTCGCGCGGCGGCCGGATGGTGGCGACCACCGTGTCGCCGGGCTTCATGGCGAACTGCTTCACCTGCTGCGGCGACACATATACGTCGTCGGGCGAGCTTAGGTAGTTATAGTAGGGCGAGCGCAGGAAGCCATAGCCGCCATCGGGCATCAGCTCGAACGTGCCGCCGCCGGGCACCACCAAATCCAGTTCCTGGCGCTGCGGGCGCGGTGGCTGCTGGTTCTGATTCTGGCCCTGCGGCTGGCCTTGGTTCTGATTTTGGTTCTGGCCCTGGTCGGTGCGGGGCGAGCCGTCGGGGTTCTGGCGGCGCTGCTGGCGCTGTAGCTCGCGCTGGGCGTAGCGCTCCTCGCGGGTCAGGTTCTGGTTGTTGCCTTCGCCACGCGGCTGGTCGTTGCGGGGCTGGCCCTGGTTCTGATTCTGGCCTTGCCCTTGGTTCTGGGCCGACTGGTCCGGCCGGGGCTGGTCTTGCTGGCGGGGCTGGTCGTTGCGATTTTCGCGGGGCTGCTGGTCCTGGCGCGGGGCGCGGGGCTGGTTGTCGCTGCGGTTGTCGCGCACGTCGCGGTTGTCCCGCTCGAAACGGTCGGCGCGGTTCTCGCGGCGGTCGGCAAAGCCATTGCCACCATCGCGACGATTACCAAAACCGCCTTCGCGGCCATCGGTGCCGGTTTCAGGCGTAGTAGGGTTGGCAGCGGCGGCCGCTTCGGCAGCAGCTTTTTCGGCTGCCATCTCGGCAGCGCGCTGCTCGGTAATGGGGCGGCCGGCGCGGTCCACTCGCTCGCGGCGGGGGCGGTCGGCGCGGGCGGCATTATTGTTAGTTTCCGCAGCACGGTCGTCTGGGGCAGTGCTGGCTTCAGCAACTGGCGCGTCAGATGTTTCAGCAGGGGCCGGGGCCGAAAGAGCCGCAGGGGCTTCCGTTTCTGGAGCATCAGCCAGGGCAGCACCGGTGGCATGCGAGGCCGGGACTAGCGCCAGGCCCTCGATGGAGTCCAAAATCTCGGTGGTTGGGGCCTCAGCAACTGGAGCGGGGGCCGCCAGCGTGGCCGAAGCAGCGGCCGCCGCACCGCGTAAGGCACGTGCTGATGAGGCTTTCGCTGCGGGTGGCGCAACATCGGAGAAGGGTTGCTCGGCAGTGCTGGGAGCCGGGCGGCGGGGAGCATTGCGGGCCGGCCGCGCAGCAGGAGCAGCTTTGGCAGCAGCTGCCGGGGCTGAAGCGGCGGGCGCAGCAGGAGCCTCTTCGGCGGCACCGGGGTTCAGGGCCTGCTGGTCGAGGATTTTGTATATCAAATCCTGCTTGCTGAGGCGTTTGAAGTTGCCAACGTTCAGTTGCTCGGCAATTTCTTTGAGGTCGGACAGCAGCCGGTCCTTCAACTCGTTAATGGTGTGCATAAAGGGAATAAGGGGAGAACATCGGCGGGGAGCTCGGGGGCTGGCGGCCCGGAATGCCCCGTAAAGGGCACGTAATGGCCAGCTAAGGCGCGGCGGCAGCGCCGCAGGAACAGGACATTCGCGGGGTCCGGACGAACTACGGAGTAGCGGCGCGCGGCGCGAGATGAATAGGCAGGAAGATGAGGTGCAGGACGGGCCGCTGGAAAATCAGCAAAAAGGCGGGCCGAAGACGAGCCCGGTGGCTCGCTGACCCGACCACGGCGGCCGGTTGCTCCCGCAATGTTAGCGCATTACGGGCAAACGGCCAAATCGATAGCCTTTCTGTCCAGCCCTCTACACGCAAGCCACGAAAATAAGTTTCGTCCCCTTGCACATTGCGGCTGGCCAGGGCAGTGGCAGGGTCGGGTTTTCCTTGCGACCTTTGCCCCGTTACCCAATCGCCTCCCATGCTGCAACTTTCCGTTCTCCGCGACCAGACCGACTTCGTACTGGCCGGCCTCGCCAAAAAGCGCTACGCTACCGGCCCCGCCGACGTAGCCGCCATTCTCGACCTCGACCAGCGCCGCCGCCAGCTCCAGACCAGCCACGACTCGGCCCAGGCCGAAGCCAACAAACTCGCCCAGCAAATCGGCGGCCTGATGAAAGCCGGCGACAAAGCCGGGGCCGAAACCCTCAAGGCCCGCACCGCCGAACTCAAGCTGCACACGCAATCGGCGGCCGCCGAGCTGGCCCAGGTGGAGAAAGAACAACAGCAGCTTCTTTATAAACTGCCCAACCTGCCCCATGCCAGCGTGCCCGAAGGCCGCGCCGCCGCCGACAACGAAATTGTGCGCGAGCACGGCGCCAAGCCCGAGCTGGGCCCCGATGCGGTGCCGCATTGGGACCTGATTAAGAAGCACGACATCATCGACTTCGAGCTAGGGGTGAAAATCACCGGCGCGGGCTTTCCGGTGTACAAGGGCCAGGGAGCACGTTTGCAGCGCGCGCTCATAAACTTTTTTCTCGATGAAGCCCGGGCTGCCGGCTACACCGAGATGCAGCCGCCCATTCTGGTTAACGAAACCAGCGGCTACGGCACTGGCAACCTGCCCGACAAGGAAGGCCAGATGTACCACGACGCCAAGGACGACCTCTACCTCATCCCCACGGCCGAGGTGCCGCTGACCAACATCTACCGCGACGAGATTATTCCGGTCGAGAAGTTGCCCATTCGCATTGCCGGCCACACGCCCTGCTTCCGCCGCGAGGCCGGTTCGTGGGGTGCCGACGTGCGCGGCCTCAACCGCCTGCACCAGTTCGACAAGGTGGAAATCGTGCAGATTATCCAGCCGGAGCACAGCTACGCCGCTCTTGATACGATGGTGGCCCACATCGAAGGGCTGTTGCAAAAGCTCGAGCTTCCCTACCGGGTGTTGCGCCTCTGCGGCGGCGACATGGGCTTCACCAGCGCCCTCACCTTCGACCTCGAAGTGTGGAGTGCCGCCCAGGGCCGCTGGCTGGAAGTAAGCTCCGCTTCGAACTTTGAAACCTACCAAGCCAACCGCCTCAAGTGCCGATATAAGGCCGACGGGGGCAAAACCCAACTGCTCCACACGCTCAACGGCTCGGCGCTGGCGCTGCCGCGCATCGTCGCGGCCCTTTTGGAGAACAACCAGACCAGCGAGGGCATCAAGCTGCCGGCGGTGCTGCACAGCTACTGCGGGTTTGGGGTGATTAAATAGGTCTGCCATTGCCAGTAAAGCGGCGTGTCAGCCTGCAACGAACGAAATTCGGCACAGCTAATCATCTCTCAGCTAATATCGTTGAGGCATGAAAAGTCCCGCCTCTGGAATAGAGTCGGGGCTTTTTATTTCATCCACTCCTGAACAGCTCCGGCCAGCGCTGTAACAATGGCAGCGAGTCAGGCGTGACATCCTCTTTGCCAAAGCCACAGGCCACGCAAAACCTGGCTTTCGGGGTACGTAGCGGCTTGTGGCATTGCGGGCAAGGCGGGCCGTACTGGTCAACTACGTGGTGCCACACGGCGTTTGGGTTTGTTTCAACCAAGCCTGTGAGCAAACGGTACATTTCCAGCACGGGCTGGTGATGGCGGTCAATCAAGCCATCTAATTGCATGGGATTGAGCACACGCCCTCTTTGCCGGGCTTCGCTTTCGACCACAACCATCCCTTTCATTAGAGCCTGATGTACCAAGGCAAACTCGTCGGCTTCCAACATGGGCATTTCTTGCCGGCAGCGCCAGCACCAGAGCATTTTCATAGCTAATAATCCGCCATTTCCTCGTCCACATAGCACCAGAGCCACTGCTCGCCGGGCTCGGCTGAGGAAACGACCGGGTGCTGGCTGGCGCGAAAATGTTTGGTGGCGTGCTTGTTGGGTGAAGAGTCGCAGCAGCCGACGTGGCCACACTGCTGGCACACACGCAGGTGCACCCAGGTATCGCCCAAGCCCAGGCATTCGGGGCAAGCATATTCGGGGGCAGTTTTGAGCTTGGTGAGGGCCGTTAGGTGCTGGCAGGGTTCGGTCTCGGCCATGGTAAAGACAGTTTTGGTGGAAGGCAATGGATGCAAGGGGGCTGCCCGGCCTGAAATGTAGCGTACTAAGTTGGCAATCTTGAGGCGAATAGCTGGTCTGGCGCTGCGGGACGCACCCTAATTTAGGCTCGAAGCCTTGAGGAACAATGCCCGGCTGCTTACTAATGCTGAAGTTGCTACCCGGCCGCCTGAGCTACTCCGCGGTGGCTACTGGCTGCCAATCCAGCGCCAGTACCTGCTCGCGCATGCACTTAAAATGTCCCTGAGGGCATTTGGCGAAGCCAATTTTTGAGCAGGGCCGGCAACTCAGGCCGGGCACTTCCAACACCTTGAAATCGGTGCGGTACGGATACATCCCAAATTCGGGCACCGTGTTGCCCCAGACGCTGAAAATATCCTTGCCGAAAGCCGCCGCAATGTGCATCAGCCCCGTGTCGTGGCTCACCACAAAAGCAGCCTGCCGCAGCAACGAAGCCGACTGATGCAGTGAAAATTGCCCGCAGCCGTTGGCAATGGGCGAATGGGCGAATGGATGAGTGAGTGAATGCTGCTTGACGGCGGCCATCACCTCTTCGGCCACGGCTGCATCTTCGGGGCCGCCGAGCAGCATGAGGGGGCGGGGGGCAAGCTGCCGGCACAGCTCCACCAGTTTCTCCAGCGGCAAGCGCTTGGTGGCGTGCTGTGCGCCAATGGCCACGGCAGCATAGCCGCTGGCAAATGGTGCGGGCAGCGTAGCCAAGTCTATTTCCTGGCTTTGCGGAATGAAATAGTCGAGGCCCTTGCCGTCGTCTTTAATCCCCAGGGCCGCGCCCGCGGCCAGGTAACGCTGCACGATGTGGACATCCGGCAGGTGGTTGATTTTAAAGTTTACCAACAGCCATTTCTGCCAGTTCAGCTTGTCGAAGCTGCTTGATTTCACGCCCAGTTGCAGCTTGATGAGCCGGGTGCGTAGGTTGTTGTGCAGGTCGACGATGTAGTCGAACTTCTCGGCTTTCAGTGCCAGCACCAGCTCGCGCAGACTGCTGCTGAGCGTGTGCACTTTGGCCACGTACGGGTTGGCTTCGAGCAGGCCGCGGTAACCGGGCTTGGTGGCAAAATGCACTTCCGCCCCCGGCACCTGCTGCGCCAGCGCCCGCACCACCGGGGTGGTAAGCACAATGTCGCCAATGGATGAAAAGCGGAGAACGAGAACTTTCACGCTACTCAAACAACGACTGCTTGTACTCAAGCGGCGGTGTGATGTTGGCTTTACGCGCTTCGAAATACGCTGCTACTTCCTCCACCGACTTGGCGTTAAACGTCATCTCCTTGGTGAGGTGCCCTTTGCGGCCCATCAGTACGCCGTAGCGCATGTCTTCGTAGCCGTTGGTGTGGTGGGCGTCGGGGTTGATGCTGAGCTGCACGCCCTGGTCGAGGGCGTAGCGCACCCAGCGCCAGTCGAGGTCGAGGCGCCAGGGGTTGGCATTGATTTCGATGATGACGTTGTGCTGGGCGCAGGCGTCAATCACGGCTTTGTAGTTGATGGGGTAGCCCTGGCGGCGCAGCAGCAGGCGGCCGGTGGGGTGGCCCAGCATGGTGGTGTATGGGTTTTCGATGGCCCGCAGCAGGCGGTTAGTGGCTTTGGCTTCGTCCATTTTCAGGTTGGAGTGCACCGAGGCCACAATGAAGTCGAAGCTGGCCAGCACCTCGCTGGAGTAGTCGAGCGAGCCGTCGCCGAGGATGTCGCTTTCAATGCCTTTGAAGATGCGGAAGGGGGCCAGCTCGGCGTTCAGCTGGTCGATTTCCTGGTGCTGCTGGCGGATGCGCTCTACGCCCAGGCCGTTGGCGTAGTGAGCGGCCTGGCTGTGGTCGCACAGGCCCAGGTACTCGTAGCCGTGGTCGCGCAGCCAGGTGGCCATTTCGCGGATGCTGTGGTTGCCGTCGGAGTAGGTGCTGTGGTTGTG
This sequence comes from Hymenobacter glaciei, assembly GCF_039539585.1. Lineage (NCBI taxonomy): Bacteria > Pseudomonadati > Bacteroidota > Cytophagia > Cytophagales > Hymenobacteraceae > Hymenobacter > Hymenobacter glaciei. Next base: position 39,521 of record NZ_BAABDK010000005.1, read on the forward strand.
CAGCGAGCCGCGCAGGTCGTCGTCTTCGAGCAGATGGGGCAGCTTTTTCTCGGCGGCAAGGGCAATTTCGCCCAGCCCTTCGCGCAGCTCGGGTACAATGAATTGCAGGCCGGCTTTCTCGTAGAGGGCTTCTTCCTGCTGGAATTTCTCGCGCCGCGCCCATTGGCGCAAGGTGGAATTGGCAATTGGTGAACTGGGAAGCAGCTCGCTCAGATGTGCCTCAGCCGCCGAATGCAGGAAAACCTCGGTGGTAAAATCTTCCGGCTGCACCAGCAGCACTTCTACTTGCGTGCCCGACTCGCTGGCGGTACCGCGCCAGGCAAACGGGCCCGAGCGCCGCGGGTCGGGCATGAGGCCGGCCGTGGCGTTCAGCAGCTCGTGCGCCTTTGCCGGCTTGTCGGTAGCAGCTACCAGGCACACGAATTCGATGGTTTCGAGGCGGCGGCGTACTTCGCCGGCCACGGCCACCTGTTCGGTTTTCAGGCCGTCGCGCAGCAGTTGGGTCAGCTCGTCGCCCAGTTTTTCGGCCTGCGGATAGAGCAGCTTGCCCTTGCTTTGCCCAGCAAACTCCAGCGCCTCCAGAATGCTATCCTGGGTTTTCTTGCCGAAGCCTTTGAGCTTGCTTACCTGGTCGGTTTCGGCGGCTTCACGCAATTGCTCAATGGTTTCGAGGCCCAGTTCGCGCCACAGGCTGCGTATTTTTTTCGGACCAATGCCCTTGATTCCCAGCATTTCGACCACGCCGGGCGGCGTTGTCTCGAGCAGGCGCTGCAAATCCGAGAACGTGCCGGTGTCGAGCAGCTCGGCTACTTTGGCAGCGGCGGTTTTGCTTAGGCCGGTGCGGTCGGGCAGGCCGGCCCGCTCCACCTCTGCCACCGGAAAGCCCAGGGCATCAAGGGCGGTGGCCGTGCCTTCCATGGCGCGGATTTTGAACGGGTTTTCGTCGTGCAGCTCCATCAGCTGGGCAGCCAGCTTGAAGGCGCGGGTCAGGGCGCGGTTATCCACAGGGCAAGGGTTGTTTAAGAGGCGCGAAGGTAGCTTGTGCGAGGGTTTACGTGGTTCCCGAGCATTTGGCGAGGGTACCAGCGTGCCGCATCAAGCAATACGTCGTACACCCCAGCACGAGGTACACCGCCTTACCTCGTCCGTACCTTGCCGTTCCACCGGTTCTTTTCTCCATGCGCATACCCAACTTCTTCGCTTACCTGCTGCCGCTGGCCCTGCTGGGCGCCTGCCAGAAGCACAAGCCGGCCGTCGTAACCTCCTCCCCTACCTCTATGAAGCAGCTCGAAGGCACCTGGCTGGCCTCGCACGAAGAAACCCACGGCGACACGCTGGTGTACCGGCCCAATACGTACACGTTTCCGCCAGCCCGGGGCCGTACCGGCTTCGCCCTGAAAGCCTACGGGCGCTTCGAGCAGTTCGACATTGCGCCCACCGATGGCTTGGCCGGCCGGCCCGGCACCTGGACACCGGATGGCAAATCCCGCCTGCGCATTCACCTCACCGATGGCCAGTCGCCCGACTACACCCTGGAAATCCTGTCCCTCCATAAACAAGTGCTCAAGTTGCGGCAGCTGCCGTAGCAATGTGCTCGCCTGTCCCAAAGCAGAAATGGGAGGTGCAGCACGGTGGTTTACCGGCCCTGGGCTGCTATTCACGGGGCCTGTATGATGTGGCCGGACTTTTGGTAACCTGAAAGGTGAAACGGCCGCCCGGCATTGTTGACCTGTACCGGGCGCACCGGTATTTACCGTCGTACCGCAGCTGGTCTGCGGCCATTCACCCTATCAGTTTGCCATGAAAATTATTCCCGTTTTCGTCTCTGCTCGCATCCTGGCCTTGTGGCTGGTGCTGCTGGGTGCCGGCCCCGCATTGGCTCAAAAAACGACCATCAAGGCCAAAAACGATAAAGTCAAAACCAAAACCGCCAGCGCAACCGGGGCAGTGGCGAAGAGCAAAGCGACAGCAGCGCCTAGCCCAACAGCCGCACCACAGCCCACCTCGCCCGTTACTTCCGCGCCCCAGGTAGTTGTAGCAACTATTCCAACGCCCGCGCCTGCTACAACCGAAATGCCAGTTGGCTGGCTGGCCGACCTTGACGCGGCAAAGGCTGCCGCCAAAGCCGCCAACCGGCCCATTCTGGCTGTTTTCTCGGGCTTCGACTGGTGTCAGCCCTGCATGGTGTACGAGCAGGAAGTTTTTGCCAAGCCCGAGTTTATGGCCTACGCGAAGGACAAGCTGGTGCTGGCGCACTTCGATTTTCCACGGTTGAAGAAAAACCAGCCCACCGCCGCTCAGTTGAAATTGAACGAAGCGGCGGCGGCCCAGCTCAACCGCGAGGGCGACTTCCCACTGGCGGTTGTTGTCTCACCGGAGGGCAAGGTGCTGGCCAAAACCGGCTACATCGCCGGCGGCCCAGCAGCATTTGAGGCTTATCTGAAAAAGGTGGTACCCACGCTGTAAAGGGGCTTCAGGGCATTTGTTATTGCATTTCCAAAACACCAGCGCGGGCCAACCGCAGCAAAGCTGGCGGCGGGTGCAAGTAGTTCCCTGGCACTAGCTCGACTCCTTGGCGGGCCATTCTTTCCGCTACTGGCTTGTAGTGCTCCGGCCCTGGTCCAGAACGGCACCACGAAAAACCCAACCACCTCGAGGGGCACGCCCCTGACCATCGACGCCGGTGAGCCGTGCGGCCGATGAAACCACCATCAACATTAGTGGCGGCAACTGCCAGCAAACCAACAACCACGGCGAGGTAGAAGGCGGCCGCGGCGTATTCACAGAGCACGACTACTTCTCGGGCCGCCGACTATTTCGCGCCATTCGCCCAGCACTCCGTAGCCCGTGCATGATGTACTTCCGACTATACCCCGTCGGCTTTTACGGCTAATAAAAAAGGCCTGGGCCTGCGCCACTCGTCGGCGTACGGCATCCGCCGGCTCCACGTGCCGGGCAAAAACGCCCAGGGCCTGAAGTCGCTGGATTTGCGCTATGCCCATTACCAGCAATTTGGCTCAACGACTTAAGCCGGCGGCGACCGGGCCAACTTGGTAGCCAACATCATCAGCTTCGATTAGGGCTTCGCGCCGTAAGCCTCACCTGGATTTTCTTTTCTTTGCGGTATGCAAACCAACGGCCGGCCGGCATCATGCCTGTGCCGGCCGTTGCTATGTTTGCCCATCCCCTCATTTTCTTCTTTACCCATTAGCTTCTTGAAACACTGGCTCGTTAAATCGGAACCCGAAGCTTACTCCTGGACCACTTTTGTGCAGGAAGACGGCACTGCCTGGACCGGCGTGCGCAACTACCAGGCCCGCAACAACCTCAACCTGATGCAGCCCGGCGACCTCGTGCTGTACTACCACAGCGTGAGCGAGAAAGCCGTAGTGGGCGTGGCCGAAGTAGCCGGCCTGGCCCACCCCGATGCCACCGCCGAAGCCGGCTCGCCGTGGGTGGCCGTGCCGCTGCGCCCGGTGCAGCCCCTGGCCCAACCCGTGCTGCTGGCCCAGCTGAAAGCCGACGCCCGCCTGGGCGAGCTGGCCCTTATTCGGCAGTCGCGGTTGTCGGTGCTGCCGGTGCGGCCCGAGGAGTTTGACGCCATTCTGGAGCTGGGCACAAAATAACCCACGGGAGGGCACGAAAACGACCAGCAGCGGTGTATCTTTAAACGAGCGTCCGCGTTAAAAACACATGGAATTCAGTTGCTCATTTTCACGGTTTTGGGTATGAAACACCGCTACTTTTCCCTGCTGCTGGCCTGCTGCGGAACCCTGGCGCTGCCACTGCGCGCCCCAGCCCAGCAAACGGCTCCACCGGCCAATGCACCCGTGCAAACGGCCCGCACCGAGTTGCCCCTGACCGACCGCGACAGCGAAGTGCACGTGCAGGCCCTGCCCGCCGACAGCACCGTAGTGCTGCTGGTGGGCCGCGAACACCCGCTGTCGAGCCGCACCGATTTCAGCTTCCAGCAGTACGGCCCCGACCTGCACCTGCGCCAGGAAACCCCGCTGAAAGTCGCCACCGAGTTCAGCTTCGTGCGAATGTGCGCCGAGGGCACCACCGTGTACGCCCTGTTTGCCTCGCGCCACACCACGGGTCGGCTTTTCGTAGCGGCTTATAACGGCCATCTGGGCCAGACGCGCAGCCAGCAGTTCGACACCAAGCTCAGCCGCGAAGTGGTGGAGCTCAAAGCCCTCGACGGCCGCCTGTTTGCCACCGTGGTGCTGCAGGACCAGCTGCACGTAACCGCCCTGCTGCTCGACGTGGCCACCGGCCAGATGCAATACCTGCCCTCGGTGTACGAGAACGTGCCCACCCAGCTCACCTTCGTGGCCGATGCCGCCACCCGCCGCGCCGAGTACGTGCTGAGCCAGACCAACGGCCGCAAAAGCCGCCTGCTACTCAAGCAGCTGACGGACAAGGGCCAGCTGGTGAGCTCCGAGTTTGTGCAGGCCGAGAGCGAGCGCAGCCTCATCACGGCCCAGGTAACGCCCCCACAAGACACCACCGCCCGCCTGCTGATGGGCACCTACTCGCTACGCGACCCCACCTATGCCCAGGGCCTTTTTGCCACCGACCTGAGCCGGCCGGCGCCGGGAGTGGTGGGTGCTGCGAAGGCTCCGCTGCGCTTCTACGACTTCCTGCATCTCAAGCACTTTTTTGATTACCTGAAGCCCACCAAGCAGGCGCGCCTGCGGCGGCGCGTGGAGCGGCGACTGGCGCGCTCGGTGTCGCCCATGCGCTGGCACTACCGCCTATTGCTGCACGAGTTGCTGCCGCAACGCGAAGGCGGCTACGTGCTCGTTGCTGAGGTATACCTGCCCCACTACCGCTATGGTAACTACGGCACCTACTACGGCAGCCCTTTCGGCACCTATGGCAATCAGTACAATTCATCGGGCTATGGGTATGGAGGGTCGGGGTCGGGGTATTCGCCCGGCGGCTACTCGCCCTATGGCAGCAACCGGGCCTTCGACGGCTACCAGACCACCCATGCGCTTGTGTGCGGCTTCGACCGCAAAGGCAACCTCATCTGGGACAACATTTTTGTAGTGGAGAACCTGCGCCGCACCGAGCTCGAAGAAGCCGTGCGCCTGCAGTCGCTGCCCGATGGGCGCCTGGTGCTGGCGTACCTCGACGAGAACAAGCTGCGCTACAAAGTGGTAAACCGCGGCGAAAGTGCCCCCAATGACCTGCACGTGCCCATCAGCACCGGTACGGGCCCCGCCGAGCAGAGCCTGGAGCGCGCCACCGATACCGACCAGTACGACCTGCTGCCCTGGTACGGCGGCCGCTTCGTGGCCCTGGGCTACCAGCACGTGCGCGTGAGCCGCGGCCCCGACCGGGAAGTGTTTTTTATGAACACAGTGGTATTTCAGTAAGCCCCAAAGCGGCCTAACAGCCAACTAGCGGAGGCGCGGCACCGTACCACCCATGGGCCAGCGCCGAACTTCCGGCGCTGCTTTTCCCGGCCCGGGCTGCACTTTTGCCGCATGATGACCAAATTCCGCTTCCCCGTTCTGTTCCTGCTTTTACTGTTGGTAGGTTGCCGCGCCGGCGGCCCGGGCACCCCAGCCCGTACCGTGGCCTCGTTCTTTTCCAAATACGATGGCCGCGAAGGCTTCAAAACCACCGAATGGTCAGCCGACCTGCTCCAGCGCCTGGCGTTGGTGAAGGCCGCCAAGCTGCTCGGCGGCTCCGACCTCACCAACGCCATTACCAGCATCCGGTCGGCCAAGGTCATCAGCTTCGCGCCTACCACCGCCACCGCCCGCGAGCTGGCCAACCAAGGCCTGCGTCAGGAAGCCGAGGGCATCCTCAAGGGAAACAAGTACGAGCCCCTCTCGGTGGGCGGCGCGGGCGGCAGCGATTACCAAGTGTCGGTGCGCGCATCCGGCGACAAAGTATCCGAATTTGCCGCTCTTGGCAAGCTGCCCGACGCGGCCGACTCGTTTGTGCTCGTGGCCGTGGATGGTAGCTTTACCCGCGGCCAGGTGCAGGCCCTGGCCAAGTACTTGCCGCAACTCGTACAGGCCACCAGCAAGTAGGACGCAGCCTTTGCTGCGTCATAAGAAAACGTAGCCCGTAGCTTTTGCTACGGCCCAGGCCGCTCAAGCGGAAGCTCAGGGCCGTAGCAAAAGCTACGGGCTACGTATTTTCTGCCTTGTTCGCTCAGCAACGCAGCAAAGGCTGCGTGCTACTTGGCCATCAGCGCTTCTATATCGTCGGCTTTGAGTGGAATATCTGCCATCAAATCCTCGTTTCCTGTGGCCGTGAGCAGAATGTCATTTTCTAGACGGATGCCCAGCCCCTCTTCGGGAATGTAAATACCCGGCTCCACGGTGTACACCATGCCGGCCTCGAAGGTGCGGTACTTGTAGCCCACGTCGTGCACATCGAGCCCCAGGTAGTGGCTGGTGCCGTGCATGAAATACTTCTTGTAAAGCGGCGCGGCGGGGTCCTGGTTTTTCACATCGGCAGCATTCAGCAGGTCGAGTTTGATGAGCTGCTGCTCCATCGCCTCGCCTACCTGGCGGTGATATTCCTCAATTTCGGTACCCGGCACAAGGCGGGTTTTGGCGAAGTCCATCACGGCCAGTACCGCGTCGTACACCTGCCGCTGGCGCGGCGTGAATTTGCCATTCACCGGAATTGAGCGCGAGAGGTCGGCCGCGTAGTTGGCGTACTCGGCGCCAAAATCGAGCAGAATCACGTCGCCGTCCTGGCACTGGTTGTCGTTGGTGGTGTAGTGCAGTACATTGGCGTTTTTGCCGCTGGCCACAATGCTGCCATAAGCCGGCCCGCGGCTGCGGTTGCGCATGAACTCGTGCACGATTTCGGCCTCAATCTCGAACTCCCACACGCCCGGCTTCACAAAGCCCAGCACCCGCCGAAAGGCCTTACCCGTGATGTCACAGGCCTGGCGCATCACCCGGATTTCTTCGGCGCTCTTGATGGCGCGCAGCTGGTGCAACAGGCGGGCAGCGCGGCGGTAGGTGTGCAGCGGGTATTGGGCCTGCAGCTTTTTAATGAAGCGGGCGTCGCGCGTTTCTACTTCCACCACGGCCCGAATGTGCTCGTTCGAGTTCAGGTACACGTTTTCGGCCTCGTTCATCAGCGCGGGCAACACGGTGTTGAAGCTTTCGAGCCACATAATGGTCGGAATGCCGGAGTTTTGGCGGGCTTCGTCCTTGGTCAGCTTGTAGCCTTCCCAGATGAGAATATGCTCCGAGGTTTCCTTCAAAAACAGGATTTCGCGGTGCTGAGGCAGGCGCGCATCCGGAAAAATCACGAGGATGCTTTCCTCCTGGTCCACCCCGCTCAGGTAGAACAGGTCGTTGTTCTGCCGAAAGGCCAAGGTGCCGTCGGCATTGGTCGGCATCACGTCGTTGGCCTGGAAAATGGCCAGCGAAGCCGGCGGCAGCAGCTCGCGGAAGCGGCGGCGGTTTTCTACAAAAAGCTCGGGAGCAAGGGGAGCGTAGCGCATGGGCAAAAGCTTGGTTGGGTTGGGTGCCGCAAGTTAGGCAACCGATGGCGGCAGGCAGCAAAAAGCCCTTGCTCCGAATGAAGCAAGGGCTTTTATGGCAAGTTGTTGCCGCAAACTACATTTTAGTCTTGGTGGTTTTTACCGACGTTTTGTTGTTTTTGTAACGCATGTCGGGCGTGCCATCGGCTTTCACCGGGCCGGTGGTGGTTTTGGTCATTTTGTTCTCCTTGTAGCGCATGTCACGCGTGCCGTCGGCCTTCATCTTGGTGCTGGTCGAAGTCGACGAGGACGAGGTTTTGGTGTTGCCCGAAGGCGTCGTCATGGTGCTCGATTTGGTCATCGTGCCCGCGCCCTTGGTCGTGGTGCTCGATTTGCTCATGCCGGCCGGGTTGGTCATCGTGCTCGACTTGGTGGTCGTGCGCGTGGCCGGCGTCTGGGCCGTGGTGGTCATTTTGGTTGTTTTCGATGAGCTGGTGCTCATCGTGCCGGCCGGGGCCGGGGTCTGGACCGGGGCCGTGGTCTGAGCCTGGGCGGCCCCGCCGAGCAGGCTGAGGGAAACGAGAAATCCGAGGATGCGCTTCATAAGGAAAAAGGGTGATGGGGGTGAGTGAATGTGGCCGTGTACGCCGCTTCGAGCGCTGCGGTTGGATAGCAATGTAGCTATTTTTTGCAGCGCAAGCCTCGACGGTAGAGCGGGCATTCTGGCAGGTGATTAAACCACCGCAGCCCAGCGCCCTCCAACCGGCATCATCCATTTCACTTCCCCCTTTCCTCCCATGAAAAAGACTTTGTTTTCCGCCCTCACTGCCCTGGCCTTGCTCGGTGCATCCTATTCGGCCTCGGCCCAGACGGCCACTCCGGTCATCGCAGCCCGCCAGCACAACCAGCAAACCCGCATTCGCCAAGGCGTGAAATCTGGCGCGCTTACCCGCGCCGAGGCCACACGCCTCAAAAGCCGCGAAGCCGACATCCGCCAGGATAAAGCTGCTGCTAAGGCCGACGGCGTGGTGACGCGCGACGAGCGGCAGGACATCCGCAAGGACGAGCACCAGACCAGCCGCGCCATCTACCGTCAGAAGCACGACGCTCAGGTACGCCATTAATAAGCAGCAGTGTATAGCCCAATAAAGAACAAAATTGTCATCTCCGCATCTACCAAGATGCGGAGATTTTTTTATCTATTTTTTGATATAGTAGAAATAGTTATTACTTTAGTACCGAAAAAAACGGAAAGGTTTTGTTCACCCACTTGGCTTTCCCGCATTGCTGAATCCCTCACTATTCTTCTCTTGCGAGTTATGAAAGCTCTCTACGTTCTGTTTGCCGCCGCCAGCCTCGCGCTGGTTGCCCCCAGCGCCCGTGCCACCACTCCCGGCACCGACGACCCCACCGAAACCGCCCGCAAAGCCACTGCCCGCGAAAAAGTTGCCGCCGCCGCCAAAGCTGCAAAGGCCGCCAAAGCCGTCAAGAAGTCTTCGGCCTACCGCTTCTACAAGTTCAAAGCGGGCCTGAACCACAGCATGCTGGTGCTGCTGGGCCTCGAAGACAGCAAAGCCATTACCTCACCGGCCAAGCGCGACCGCCAACTGCACATCCACCAGAAACACCTCAAAACCAAAGCCAAGCTGGAAGCTAAAGCCCGTCGCCGGCGCACCACGCACCTGTTCGGCTAACTTTTTTTGGTGGGTTGTTTATAGAAAAAGCCCCTTGCCGGAACCGGCAAGGGGCTTTTTCTATGCATTGGCAGCAACGGCTAGGCCGTTACCTGCGCTTCAAGTTTCTGAGCGAGCACGTGCTTGGGCACAGCACCTACTTGTTTGTCAACGATTTGACCATTTTTAAAGACCAGCAGCGTTGGAATGCTACGGATACCAAACTTCATCGAGGTCTGGGGGTTGGCATCCACGTCAACTTTGCCCACGATGACTTTGCCTTCGTATTCGCCGGCCAGTTCTTCCACCACAGGGCCTACCATGCGGCAGGGGCCGCACCATTCGGCCCAGAAATCGACCAGTACAGGCTTATCGCCGCTGATGATTTCGTCAAAGTTGGCGTCGGTTATTTCAATTGCTTTGTGTCCCATTTCGATTTGGGTTGGGGTTAGGAATTAGTCTGGCGTATACGGCCATCGGGGTCGCAAGGTAGCAGATTGGATGGTAAAACAGGGCGGCGGGCGGAAAGTTCAGTAGAGTCATCCTTGCCAGACGAAGGGGCCCATTCCCTATCTGAACGCTATGCCCGGCATGCCGGCCCCTCCGAGGGGTATGTGATTTACTGCCATTTAAATCAGCGTGCACACTTCCATATCCAGTTCCTTCATTTTCTCGATGAAGGTTTTGGGCTCAATCTGAAAGCGGCGCGAGAACATGTCCACCGCCAAGTGTTCGTGCGGCTCTACGAACTGAATTTCGAGACGCTTACTCCCGGGGGCGTGCTCAATAGCTTCCTCCAGCCGGTCGAGCATGGGCGCGGTCACGGTGCGCAGGTCGAGCCGCACGCGGACGCCTTTGCTACGCTTTTCGGCCACGTCGGCCAGCGGCTCCATCGTGAGGATGCGCAGGTCCCACTGGTCCTGGGTGTGGCGACGCAGCTCCTGCTTTAGCTTCACGTACATGGGCGGCACCTGCTCGTTGGGGTAGTTGCGCGGGTTGATGAGGGGCGCAAACTTGGTGTAGTCGTCGCGGAACAGGGCCGGGTTGATGCTCGTCTCGTAGTCCTCCAGCGTGAAGGTGCAGAAGGGCTGGCCGGTTTTGGTGGTCTTGAATAATACGTTGTTAATCAGGCCCGCCACCGCAATTTCCTTGTTCTTGATTTCGTCGACTTTCTCCAGGCCGCAGGTGCAGTAGGCATCCAGCTCCAGCTTGTAGGCGTCGAGCGGGTGGCCCGAGAGGTAGAAGCCCACCACTTCCTTTTCGCGGCGCAGCTGCTCGGTTTTACTCCAGGGCTCCATCTCGTGGATTTTGGGCATGGGCGCGGACACCGCCCCAAAGGCTCCCGCGCCAAACAAGCTGTGCTGGGCCGATTCTTTGGCGGCGGCGTGCTGCTGGCCCACGCGCATGGCCTTTTCAATCAGGTTCTGGTCGCCGGCCGGTGCGTCCAGATACAGGCGGCGGTGCTTGTCGAAGCCATCGAAGGCGCCGGCCTGAGCCAAGCTTTCGAAAGTTTTCTTGTTCACGGTGCGCAGGTTCACGCGCTTGGCAAAGTCGAAAATGTCGGAGTATGGGCCGGTTTTCTCGCGCTCCTGCACCATGCTTTCCACGGCTAGCTCGCCCGCGCCCTTCACGGCACCCATGCCGAAACGAATGGCGCCTTCCTGGTTCACGTTGAATTTCAGGAGGCTCTCGTTCACATCCGGCCCCAGCACGGGCACGCCCTGCTTACGGGCTTCCTCGATGAAGAAGGTTACCTTCTTGATGTCGCCCATGTTGTTGGTGAGCACGGCGGCCATGTACTCGGCCGGGTAGTTCGCCTTCAAGTAACCCGTCTGATACGCCACTACTGAGTAGGCCGCCGAGTGCGAGCGGTTGAAGCCGTACTCCGCGAATTTCTCCATCACGTCGAACACGTCGTTGGCCTTTTTGGCCAGAATGCCGTGCAGGTTTTTCGCCCCTTCGATGAACTTCTCGCGCTCCAGGGCCATCTTTTTCATGTCCTTCTTGCCCATTGCCCGACGCAGCAAGTCGGCCCCACCGAGCGAGTAGCCGGCCAGAATCTGGGCCGTCTGCATAATCTGCTCCTGGTAAACCATGATGCCCTGGCTGTACTCCAGAATGGGTTTCAGCAGCTCGTGTGGGTATACTACTTCCTCGCGGCCGTGCTTGCGGTTGATGAAGTTCGGGATGAACTGCATCGGGCCCGGGCGGTACAGGGCGTTCATGGCAATCAGGTCCTCGATGTTGGTCGGTTTCAGGTCCTTGAGGTACTGCCGCATGCCTTCCGACTCGAACTGGAACGTGCCGATGGTATCGCCGCGCTGGTAGAGGGCGTAGGTCTTTTCGTCGTCGAGCGGAATCTCGTCGATGTCGATTTTCACGCCGTGGTTACGCTCAATCAGGCGCATGGCGTCCACGATGACGGTCAGGGTTTTCAGGCCCAGAAAGTCCATTTTCAGCATGCCCGCCGACTCAATCACCTTGCCGTCGAACTGCGTGATGAGCAGGTCCGAGTCCTTGGAAGTCGAAACGGGAATATACTTAGTGATGTCGTCCGGGGCGATAATCACGCCGGCCGCGTGAATACCGGTGTTGCGCACCGAGCCTTCGAGTTGCACGGCGAGGCGCAGAATCTGGCCCTTGAGGTTGTCCGGCGAAGTGTCGCGCAGGATGTACTCCAACTCCTGATTCTCGGCGAAGGCCCCGGCCAGGGTCGTACCCGGCTTTTCGGGCACCATCTTGGTGAGGTCGTTGGTCTGCGGCAGGGGCAGCTCCATGGCCCGGGCCACATCTTTAATAGACGACTTGGCGGCCATGGTGCCGAAGGTGATAATCTGGGCCACCTGCGTTTTGCCGTACTTATTCACCACGTAGTCGATGACTTTCTGACGGTTCACGTCGTCAAAGTCAATGTCGATGTCGGGCATCGACACGCGCTCGGGGTTCAGGAAACGCTCGAACAGCAGCGAATACTTAATCGGGTCGATGTTGGTAATGCCCACGCAGTAGGCCACCGCCGAGCCGGCGGCCGAACCTCGGCCCGGTCCCACGGCCACGCCAATGTTGCGGCCGTGGTTAATGAAGTCCTGGGTGATGAGGAAGTAGCCCGCAAAGCCCATCGTTTGGATGATGCGCAGCTCATAATCAAGCCGTTCTTCCACTTCGGGCGTGCGCTCGGAATAGCGCGGCGGCTTGGTCATCGTCACGGTGCCGTTGCCGGCGCTCGGGCCGAAGGCCCCCACGTAGGTCAGCTCGCGCAGGAATTCGTCGGCGTTGGCGAAGGGCGCGGGGATGGGGAAGTTGGGCAACAGGATGTCGCGCGCCAGCTTCGGAGGCGTGATTTTGTCGACAATCTCATTGGTATTGTCCACGCTCTCGGGCACGTCGATGAACAGCTCGTTCATCTGGGCCTGCGTTTTAAAGAAGAACTGGTCGTTGGCGAAGCCGAAGCGGGTGTGCGGCTTGGGCTTCTGCAGCTCCTCGTCGATGCGGCGCAGCTGCTTCTGGGCGCGCTCGTCGCGGCCGTGGTCGCGGCGCAGGTTGTCGAGCAGGTCGTACTTCACCTCGCCCCCGCTGGTCATTAGGGTGTAGTAGTTGGTGCGCATGTCGCCGACGGGGATGCTGTGCTCCTCGCCAGTGTTCACGCACAGCAGCAGGTCGTGGGCAGCGTAGTCGGTCTGGTCGACGTAGTGCGAGTCGTTGGTGCAGATGACCTTCACGTTGTATTTCCTCGCAAAGCCCAGCAGCACTTGGTTCACGTCTTCCTGGCTTTTGCCGGTGCCGTCGAAATTCATCAGCCCGTGGCGCTGGATTTCGATGTAGTAGTCCTCGCCGAACAAGTCGAGCCACCACTTCAACTTTTCCTCGGCCTCGGCTTCGCTTTTGAAGAGAATGGTTTGCGGAATCTCAGCGCCGATGCAGCAGCTGGTGGCAATCAGGCCCTCGTGATATTTCACCAAAAGCTCCCGGTCGATGCGCGGAAACTTCGAATACACGCCTTCGATGAAGCTCATTGAGCAGAGCTTGCTCAGGTTGTGGTAGCCAGCCTGGTCTTTGGCCAGCAGCAGCTGGTGGTGGCGCACGTCGCGCTCGCCCTTTTCGCGGCTGAAAGCCTTTTTGTGGCGGTCTTCCACCAGGTAAAACTCGCAGCCCACAATGGGCTTCACGTTGTACTTGTTGGCCTCGGCCACGAAGTTGAACGCCCCGAACATGTTGCCGTGGTCGGTGAGGGCCACGGCGGGCATGCCGTCCTTCTGGGCCTTCTTCATCAGGGCGCCAATGCTGGCCTGGCCGTCGAGCAGCGAGTATTGCGTGTGCGAGTGAAGGTGCGAGAAAACGGGCATTGGACGCTGGGCTTGATGAAGAATGAAGAATGAGGAATGAAAGATTAGAGATGGGTTAATGACCAATTCCTAATTCTTCATTCCTCATTCCTCATTATCAAAGATACCCCCGGCCGGAGGGCTTTGCCAAAGCATTTTTCCCGTCTGCCTGATTCCCTGAGTGCTGCGTTTTCAAACCGCGCGGCCAAGGCAGCGACGCCTACTTGCTGCCGCCCGGCAGCTGCAGCACCTCCCCGATTTTCACCCCTGTGTCGGCCGCTGCCCGTCCGTTGAGGGCTTGCAGGTCGGCCACTTTCGTGTGGTAGAGCACCGAAATGCTGTAAAGCGTTTCGCCGGGCTCCACGGTGTGGGTGGGTGGCCGGAGGTCGGCCGGGTCGCGGGCGGGCGTAGGCGTTGGCCGAGGCGCAGGCCGGGGCTTGAGCGCTGCGCCTACTTCCCCGGCCGGCTTGAGCAGCAGCATCTGTCCGGCTACCAGCTTGTAGGGAGCCTCCATTTGGTTGATGGCAATGAGCGTAGCGGGTGGTACATGGAAGCGGCGGCTCACGGCAAACACCGTTTCGCCGGGCTCGACGCGGTGAAAGGCTTCGGCGGGCGCGGGAAGCGCCGGCAGCGGCGCGGTCACCACCGTTGAGGCAGCCGGTGCGGCGGCCGGAGCCGGCCGGTACACCATCGCCGGCGGGCCGGCCGAGGGTTTTTCCACTACCGGTTGGCGAGCGGATGCCACTGGCCGCTCGGTGGGTGGAGCTTCTGCGGGCCGGGCGGCAGGTGTTTCCAGTGGGCGCGGCGCGGGAGTAGCCACGGCAGCAGCAGTTGCGGCCGGGCGGGCGGCGGGCACTTCGGCCGGGACAGCTGCCGGCGTCTCCACGGCCGCCGGGCGCGGCGTGGCAACCGGGCGCGGAACTGGCACCGGCGGTGGGGACGACAGCTCCGACAACTTATTGGCTTCGGTCGCCAGCTGCTCATCGGCCAGCGGCGCGGGGGCTGGCGCGGGGGCCGGTGGGGGCAGCTGCGGCCGCTCAGCCGCCGCAACCGGACGCGAGCCTGGCGTAGCAGCGGCGGGCGCAACTACCGCCGCGGGCGTTTCAGGAGCAGCCGGTTCTTCGGCATCGGGCGCCGCGGGCGCAACCGGGGCGGTGGCTGGAGTAGTCGATGGCGCAGGGGCGGCTGCACGACGCGGCGCGGGCACCGAGGGCGGGGCCGCGGTGGCTTGGGCCGTGGCCAGTACTTCGCCCCAACCATCGGCGGGTTCGGTGGCGGGCGGCACGGCTCGCGTTGGCATGGCGTTTTCACCCGCTGCCTTAGTTATCACGCGCTTGGATTCGCTGCCGTCGGCGTTTTTTACTTTCACTTTAATCTTCGTACGGCCACTTTCGGTAGCCGAACCGCGCGGCAGGGCTACGGCTTCGTTGGCCTGGTCCACCAGCTCGTCAACTCTGGTAGTGGTGGCTGATGGGCGTTCGAGGTTGGCGCTTTCGGTGAGGGCGCGGTATTCGGGGGCTACTTCGCGGGGCCGCACGTGCTGCAGCCATAACAGGCGGCCCGGGCGCAGCTCGTCGTTGCGGGCGAGGCGGTTTTTGCTGTAGACGGCCTTCTGGCGCATGCCGTATTTCTGAGCCACGTCGAACACGGTTTCGCCGGGTTGCAGCACGTGGTATTCCACAGCGCCCACGTCGCGCTTGGCTTCGAGGAAGTAAGGCCGGCCGGCAATGGCAGCATCAAACCCCGTGATTTCGTTGTGTTTCAGGAATTCACCGAGGCGCTGGTTGGCGCGGCGGGCCAGGTCCTGGGTGGTTTCGCCGGGCAGGGCCACCAGGGCGCGCAGGTTGTTGATGCGCACTTCGGCCGAGTTGGCCGCTACTGCGGGCAGGTTCAGCAGCTCGCCCTGGCTTTGCAGGCGCTGGTTGGCCACCATACCGGCGGCCTGCGTGATGTCGCCCACTGGCACAATCAACGTGTAGGGCTTATCGGCGGGCACGGTGGGGGCCAGCAGCCAGTGGTTGTGCGCCGCCAGCGCGGCCGAGTCAACGTGCAGCAGCAGCGCTTGGGCGTACAGCGACTGCCCCGCCACGGCCGGAAACTCCTGGAGCCGCAGCGCTGGCTGGGGGTTCTGGCCGCAGTAGGGCTCAAACGCCAGCTTCTGGGCCAGAAACATGAGTATGTAGGGCGACGTGGCCTCCGTGATGGTGACCTGGGTGGCATCGGTGTCGGTGGGCAACGTGTAGGGCCGCACGCCGGCGGCGCCGAGGTTGTAGCTCAGCAGGGCGTTCAGCCAGTTGTGGAGCACGGCGTTGTTGCGCTGCAGGTAGCGGGCCGCGGCGCGGGTACTGGTGGCCAGGTGCTGGCGTTCGTCCACGGCGGCGTTCACCGCCAGGCCCAGGCCGGTTGCGGTTTCCTGCTTCAGCTGCCAGTAGCCCACGGCTTCGTGAATGCTGCGGGCATCGCCTTGCAGGGCACTTTCCTGCAAAGCCAGGTAGCGGAAATCAAGCGGCACGCCTTCTTCCTGCAAAATGCGGTCGATGATGGGGAAAGAAGCATCCGCTAAGTCAACCCGGGCCTGGAACGAGGGCTGGTGCCGGCGCAGGCCGTCGGCCTTTTGCTGTACCAGGCGCCGGGCTTCGTCGGTGAGCACGAGGTGCAGGCCGGCCACGTCGAAAGCGGCGGGCACGGCGCCAGCCGATTGGGCCGGGGCAGTATTCTGGGCGGCCGCCGGGCCGGCCAGGGCCACCATCAACAGCAAAAAGGCAACGGGATTTCGCATGAGCAACGCACGGGCGGAACCACCAACGCGGCGGCTTCCAACCCGGAAGCTACAAAGAACCTGATTTCTGGGCGAATGTGCGCATTCCCTTGGCCAGAGGGCTAGTCAGGCGGGAGCCATGAAACATATTTAGGTATAAGTAGGGAATATGTTTCAAGCCGTGAAACATATTCGGGCAAAAGGAGAGAATAAGTTTCACAGATTCTCCGCCTTGCTTTTAGCATTATGGCTGCCCTCCACCTCCCCCATCGGGTCGGCCGCTCCCACCATCGGGCCGACGACCGCCACTGCCGGGCCGGCCAAAACCGCGGCCTTCGCGCCCGCCGCCTTCGCCCGCTTCGGGGGCCACCACGTTGCCGCTGCGAATGTTGTAGGTGAACATCAGCATGAGGTAGCGCTGCAGAATCGTGGTTTGCACGTCCTCGTAGTAGGCGTCGGTCACGTTGCGTTGGATGGAGCGGTTCTGGCCCAGGATGTCGAAAGCATAGAGCCGGATTTCGCCGCGCTGGCCCGGGAAGAGTTTCTTGCCGATGCTGGCGTTCCAAAGCAGGTACTGCTGGTTGTAGCCCGCCGCCAGGCCCGAGTAAGCCTGGTGCACAAGGTCGGTAGCCAGGTTGATGCCCGGGCCTACAATCCAGTTCAGCCGGAAGCGCGTCACCTGCGAAAAGTAGTTGGAGTTCAGCCGCGTTTGCAGGGAGTTGTACACGTAGTTCTGGTTCGACGTGGTCGAGGCCGTGAAATCGAGCTGCGAGCTGATGTTGGAGCTTAGCGTGAGGCCGGCCCCGAACGTGGGCACGCGGGCGTAGTTCAGGCCGCCGTTCACCAGGCCGGGGGTTTGGGTGAAGCCGGCGTTGGCGCTGAAGTTCACGTTGGTTTTGATGGCCTTGATGGGCCGGCCGTAGCTCAGTAGCGAGCGCACCGTGTACTGCTGGCTGAGGTTGGTGGGCTGCACCAGCTGGCCACCGGCGGGCAGGCGCACGCTGGGCGCACCTTCAGGCGTCACAATCGTGTCGCGGGCCGCCACAATGGTGCGGTTCGAAATCGGGTTCTGGGTGAATGCGCCCGACAGCAGCGCGAAGAAATTGCTCGCCACCTCGGGGCTGGAGGCCGAATAGCGGATGTTGAGCGAATGCTGGTATTCCTGGCGCAGCGCCGGGTTGCCAATGGTGAGCTGCAGCGGGTTCGCGTTGTTCACCACGGCCTGCAGCTGGCTCACGCTGGGCGGGTTGGTATTGGTGCGGTACATCAGGCGCAGGTTTTTTTGACGCGTGAAGCGGTAGTTGAACGTGGCGTTGGGCAGCACGTTCACGAAACTGTAGCGCCCGATGCTGGGACGCGGGTACTGCGCGTCGCTGTACAGCTCCGAGTACTGCCCAGCCAGCCCGAAGCTGGCCTGGTAGGTGCGCGTGATGTGCCGGTAGGTGAGCCCGCCCGACTGCGTGAGGTAATAGTTCTGAAACACGTTGCTCAGGCCCTCGTTCAGCTGGCGGGTGTCGCCGGTGAGCACGTCGTAGGTGTACTTGCTGGAGGTATTCGGCGCGTAGTTGATGGCGTAATTCCCTTGCAGCACGTCGGTTTTGCTCAGCGCTTCGGTCAGCGACAGGTTGGTGTTGATGCTGCCACCGTGCTGGGTGAGGTTGTTGGCCTGGTTGAGGTTGCTGCGGGGCGAGGCGTCGTTCACAGTCAGCAGCGTGGCGTTGCTGGTGCGCTGGCTGTAGCTGCCACCAACGGTAAGGCTGGCCGTGCGGCCGGCTTTGGCGAAGCGGTGACGCAGCAGCAGGTCGCCGCCGGTGTTCAGCCCTTGGTTGCTCGACGCGTAGTTGCTCGTGATGTTGCTCGCCGGCGCATCGCCCGCAAACGTGCGTCCATCGAGCCGGCTCGTAGCATCGTTCTGCTGGTAGCTGAAGCGCGGGCGGAATAGAATGGAGTTGGCCGAGTCCAGCTTGTGCTCCAGCCGCAGGTTGAAGCGCTGGTTGGTGTTCACGCTGTTGCTGAGGGCATCCTGGGTGTAGCGCGTGCCCGTCACATATTGCCGGTTGGTGTTGCTGAGCAGCGTATTATCAGCCCGATTGAAGAAGTAGCTGGCCGCGAGGTCGGTTTTCCTGTTCCAGGAGTTCGAGTAGTTCAGGCCCACCGCATTGGTTTTGGTGATGCCGCCGCTCTGGTTCACCAGGAAGTCGCCAGCATTGCCGCCGTTGCCGCCCTGCGGCGCCCCGCCCCCGCCGCGCTGGCCACCGCGCCCGCCGCCGCCCTGGTTGGAGTTGCCCACCACGCCCAGCAGGTCCTCAGTGCCGAAGTTCTGCTCGTTCACGTTGTTGCTCTGCGCCAGCACCGACATCCGCTCGTCGCCCTTGAACTTGTTCACGTTGCCGCTCACCTTGTAGCGTTCAGGTCCCGCGCCGGCCACCACCCGGCCGAACGTGCCGTTGCGGAATTCTACCTTGGTCACGATGTTGATGGTCTTAGTCGTGTTCCCGTCATCAAAGCCCGAAAAGCGGCTCTGCTCGCTGCGCTGGTCGAACACCTCAATCTTGTCCACCATCTCGGCGGGCAGGTTTTTCAGCACCGCGTCGGGGTCGCTGCCAAAAAAAGGCTTGCCGTCCACGAGCACCTGCTGCACGTTTTCGCCCTGGGCCTGCACCTTGCCGTCGGCCCCGCGGCTCACGCCGGGCAGTTTGTCGATGAGGTCGCCGGTGGTGGCGTCGGGGTTGGTTTTGAAGGCTTTGGCGTTGAACTGAGTGGTGTCGCCTTTCTGCACCGATTGAGCCGCCGCGCCCGTCACCACCACGCCCTTCAGCTGCACGCCGCCGGCCGGCAGGGCCAGCGTGCCCAGCTGCACCGGCGTGCCGGCAACCGTCACCGACTGGCGCACCGCCTGGTAACCCACGAAGGAGGCATCGAGCACGTAGCGCCCGGCAGCTACATTATCAAACTGAAACCGGCCGTCGGCATCAGCCGCGGCGCCAGTTTTCACCGAGTCGGGCAATCGAATCAGCAGCACGTTGGCTCCAATCAGGGCCGACTGGTCTTTGCCGTCGGTCACGCGGCCGCTCACCGTGGTGGGGGCCTGGGCGTGGGCGGCCGGTAGGGCCAGCATCACGAAAAGCAGGGTAAGCAGGTGTCGCATGGCAGCAGGAAAGGCCTTGAAAACTCGTCTGACAGCAACAGGACGAGCAGGATTAACTGCCCCGCCCGGCCGCTAGATTTTGCGCAGCAGCAGCAAGCCGTCGCGCAGCGGCAGAAACACCGGCTCCACCCGGGCGTCGCGGGCCACCTGGTCGTTGAAGGCGCGCACCAGCGGCGTGTCCTTGTCACCGGCTTTCAGCTCGTGCGCGGGCAGCACCTTGCCGCCCCACAGCACGTTGTCGACGATAAGCAGTCCACCGGGCCGGACCTGGTCAACCACCGCTTCAAAGTACGCGGCGTTATTCCGCTTGTCTGCGTCAATAAAGACGAGGTCCCACACTTCATCGACCAAGCCCGGCAAAACATCGAGCGCCGCGCCGATGTGCAGCCGCACCTGGTCCGTAATTCCGGCTGCCGCCACGTAGCGCCGGATGCGGGCCTCCCGCTCTGGTTCTATTTCGATGGTGTGCAGCAGCCCGTTACCGGCCAGTCCCTCGGCCAGGCACAGCGTGGCATACCCGCAAAACGTGCCAATTTCCAGGATTCTCAACGGCCGCATCAGGTGGCTGAGCATGCTCAGGAAACGGCCCTGGACGTGGCCGCTGCTCATGCGCGGCATCAGGAGCTGCAGGTACGTTTCGCGGGTGAGCTGGGCCAGCAGCGGCGGCTCGGGCGCGGTGTGCTGGGCGGCGTAGATGTCGAGCGGGTCGGTCATGGTTGTAATAGCGTTGCCTTTCGCGTCAGCCAACGTGGTAATGGTGTAGCCGAAAAACGTACACGTTGAATCCTGACTTCCCCGGCCCAAAACTGGAGCCCACCACTCGGTATAACCCTTCGTAGCGGTACACTTCAGGCCCACCATCTTCAGCGGGTACCTTGCGCAATACCCGCACCGGACGACCGGTTTCTGCGCTTTTCAGCAGGGCCAGAATGCCCGTGGTGGCCACTTGGTTGGTGATTTGGCGGCCAGTTTTGGGGTCGCGCCCACCATTGCCGGAATACAGAATTTCGTCTTCGCCGAAGTTATCTTCCTCGTACTGGCCGGCTAGCACGATGCTCTCCGCTCCGAGCAGTTGCGTACCGCACACCCCGGTTCGGCGCGGGCGGTGCACGCCACTCAACGACAAATCGATGCGGTTGCGGAACGTGTCGCCCGGCCGGTAGCTGCCCACATGGCCGAAAACGGGTTGGCTCATTACTTTCCTTCCGGCACGTATTGCAGCACGCTCAGGTGCTCTTCGGTCAACACTTCGTTGGCCATTTCCTGCAATTCGGCCGCCGAAACCTTCTCAATTTTCGCAAAAATCTCGCTCAACGGTTCTACCCGTCCCAGGTCGAGGGTGCTTTTGCCCAGTAGCTGCATCAGGCCGCTGTTGCTTTCCTCGCTCATGGCGAGCTGGCCCATCAGCTGGTGCTTGGCTACGTGCAGTTGGTTGGTGGTGAGGGATTTTTCGCGCAGCAGCTTCAGTTCCTTTTGCACCAGGCCCAGCGTACGCTTCACCTGCTTGCCTTCGGTGCCAAAATAAATGCCGAACAGGCCAGTGTCGGTGTAGGGCGAATACGTGCTGTCGATGGTGTACACCAGGCCGTACTTCTCACGCACCGCCAGGTTCAGGCGCGAGTTCATGCCCGGGCCGCCCAGAATGTTGTTCAGCATGAAGAACGGGATGCGGCGCGCATCGTTCAGCGAGTAGGCCGGGCCGCCAATCAGGCAATGGGCCTGCTGAATGGGCCGGGTTTCCGTCTGCGACTTGCGTTCGTAGCCCCCTACTGGCCGGCGCGTGCGTGGCCCCAGCCGGGCCGGCAGCGGCGCCAAAAACTTGTCGGCCAGCCGTTTCACTTCGGCAAACGGCAGGTTGCTTACCGAACTGAACACCAGCCGGTCGGTGCGCATCTGCTCCTGCAAAAAGGCGTGGAAGTCGGCCGTTTGGAAGCGGCTTACGCTCTCGCGGGTGCCCAGAATGTTCACGCCCAGCGGGTGGTCGCCAAACACCACGGTGTCAAAATCGTCGATGATGGCATCCTCCGGCGCATCCTGGTACATGCTCATCTCCTCCAGAATCACGCCCCGCTCCTTCTCCAGCTCGCGGCCCGAAAACACGGAATTGAACGTGAGGTCCGTTAGCAGCTCAAACGCGCGCTCGAAGTGTGTGCTCAGCAGCGCGGCGTAGAAACAGATTTTTTCCTTGGTGGTGTAGGCGTTCAGCTCGCCGCCCACGGTTTCGAGGCGGTTGAGGATGTGGAAGCTCTTGCGTTTTTCAGTGCCTTTGAAAGCCATGTGCTCCCAGAAGTGCGCCAAGCCTTGCTGGTGGGGCGCCTCATCGCGCGAGCCAATATCGAGCAAAAACCCGCAATGCGCTATTTTAGTGTGCAGTACCTGCTTGTGCAGCAGGCGGATACCGTTAGGATATTCGTGGATGTTGTAATCAAGCATAAGTAATACAAAGGTACAGTAGCGCGCACGTAGCACGCCGCTCCGTAGCACGCAGCCCTTGCTGCGTACGCGAGCGAAGCGAGCATCCGGCGAGTGGCCCCGGAGGTACCTTCTCGCCACGCTCGCACTAGGCAGCAAAGGCTGCGTGCTACGTGTTACACAACCGGCAACGTGGCCAAGAGTTGAGTTACTTCAATGCTATACGCGCAGCGAAAGTGCCCCAGCGGGCAGGCGGCGTGCCCATGCAGCCCACAAGGCTTGCACGCCAGCGGCTCCGTGGTTTCGACTACGAACGAAACCGGCGACAGCGGCCCGAATCCAAACGCGGGCACCGTGCTGCAAAACACCGCCGTAACGGGCGCGCCTACCGCCGAGCACAGGTGCATGGGGGCCGAGTCGTTCACATAGTTCATCACCGCTCCACGCATCAGCGCGGCCGAGGCCAGCAGCCCGATTTTCCCGGCAATGCTGATGACGTTTTCGCGCCCACTCGCTGCGGCCAGGTGCTCGCAGGCGGCCACGTCGGGGGGGCCACCCAGCAGGTACACGCGCAGGCCGGCGGGCAGCGCCGCCAGCAGCTCCAGCCACTTTTCTTCCGGGTATTGCTTGGTAAACCACACCGAGGTAGGTGCCAAGCAGATATAGGGGCCGGCCGCTGCGTAAGGTGCCACGGCGGTTTCGTCGGCCGCCGTGGGGTATAAGCGGGGGCGGTACGCTTCGCTTAATGAAGAATTAAGAATGAGGAATGAGGAATTAGCCGGCAATTCGGCCGATGATAATTCCTCATTCCTCATCCCTAATTCTTCATTGCTGCGCAGCAGCGCCAGATTACGTTCAACCTCATGCGTGCCATCGCCGATGACGTGCGGCACGCAGCGGGTGAAAAACCGACTCAGCGGGTTCTTAGCGAAGCCAATACGCGCTGGCGCCCCCGAAAAAGCAGTGAGAAAGCCCGTGCTGGCAAAGCGCTGGAGCGTGACTACGCGGCCGTATTTGGCAGCCCGAATCTGGCCCAGCAAATCCCACAGCCCTGCGTATTTGCGGTGTTTTTTATCCCAAATCAGCACCCGGCGCACGTGCGGATGGCCGGCCAATAGCCCCTCATTGCCGCGCCGCACCAGCACGTCGACGGGCGTAGCAGGCTCGGTCTGGCGCAGGTATTCGAGCAGGGCCGTCATCAGAATCACGTCGCCGATGAAGGCAGTCTGGATGAGCAGTGTGGCGGGCGGAGCGGGAGCAATGGGCACGACACAAAATTACGCCGGGCCGCCGGGTAGCACACGGCCGGCTCCGTACCAAGGCGGAATGCTACCTTTCCGGCAGCATTCCGCCGGGCTGGTTTATCCGCAGCCGTTGTAATGCCCGGTGCGACTTGCCGATTCAGCCGCTGCTCATGCTTTTTCAAGCGCTTTCCTTTTTCCTGCACCCTTTCTATGTTTTTAGCAATTACTGTTTCGCTGGCGTACGCCGCCGTTGGCGTCGTTGTCGGCCTGCTCATTCTTCTACTACTAGCTAAGTCTCTGCTTGGCATCGTCGTCATCGGCGAGATGGAAGTGGGCGTGGTCGTGAAAAAATTCTCGCGGCGCAGCCTCGCCCCCGGCCGGCTCATTGCCCTCGAAGGCGAAGCCGGCTACCAGGCCGATACCCTCGCCCCTGGCTGGCACTTCTTCCTTTGGCCCTGGCAGTTTTCCGTCAGCAAAGCGCCGGTGATAATCGTGCCGCAGGGCGAAATCGGCCTTGTGGTGGCCAACGGTGGCGACCCCATCCCGCCCAGCCACATCCTGGCCCGCGAAATCGACTGCGACAACTACCAGGATGCCCGCGCCTTCCTCACCAAAGGCGGCGAGAAGGGTCGGCAAATCGGCATGCTCACGGCCGGCACCTACCGCATCAACACGGCCCTGTTCACGGTCATCACCCAAGGCAACGCGGGCTCGATGGGCATGCGGCCCGAAGAGCTGTTCATTTACCGCGTGGCCCCCGATGCGGTGGGCATCGTTACTACGCTCGACGGCGTACCCATCACGCCCGGCGAAATCGCCGGCCCCGTCATTCCCAGCCACAACAACTTCCAGGATGCGCAGGCATTTCTTTCGGCTGGCGGCAGCCGCGGCCTGCAGGAGCAAATCTTGCTCTCCGGCTCCTGGAACCTGAACCCGTGGTTTGCCCGGGTCGAGCAGGTGCCCATGACGGAAATTCCCATTGGCCACGTTGGGGTGGTCATCTCCTTCGTCGGCCGCCCGGCCGTTGATGTCAGCGGGGCTGATTTCACCCACGGCAACCTCGTTGAGGTCGGCCACAAAGGCATCTGGGCCACGCCGCTTTACCCCGGCCGCCAGCCTCTGAACACGCACATCATGAAAGTGGAGTTGATTCCGACCACCAACATCGTGCTCAACTGGGCCGTGCGTACCGAGGCCCACGGCTACGACGACCACCTGAGCAGCATCACGGTGCGCTCGCGCGACGGCTTCTCCTTCAACCTCGACGTAGCCCAGATTATCCACGTCGGCGCGCTCGATGCTCCACGCGTCATCTCCCGGGTGGGCTCGATGAAAAACCTGGTCGACCATGTGCTGGAGCCCATCGTGGGCAACTATTTCCGCAATTCCAGCCAGGAGTTCACCGTGCTCGACTACCTCACCAACCGCGCCGAGCGCCAGCGCGAAGCCTCGTCCTACATCCGCACGGCCCTGAGTGAGTACAACGTGCAGGCCGTTGATACGCTCATCGGCGACATTGTGCCGCCGCAGCAGCTGATGACCACCCAAACCGACCGCAAACTGGCCGAGGAGCAGCGCAAAACCTACGAAGTACAGCAGGCGGCCCAAACCCAGCGCCAGGCGCTGGTGCGCGAAACCAGCATCGCCGATATTCAGAATTCGCTTGTGCAAAGTGAGCAGGGCGTAAACATCGCCGAGCTCCAGGCCAACGCTCAGGTGAAAAAGGTACGCGGCGAAGCCGAGGCCGCCAAGCTGCGCGCCGGCGGCGAGGCCGAAAGCACCCGCCTCCGCGCCATTGCCGACTCCGAAGCCACTCGCCTGCGGGGCGTGGGCGAAGCCGAAGCCATTCGCGCTATCGGCAATGCCAAGGCCGAAGCCTACCGCGTGGGCGTCGAAAGCCTTGGCACCCGCGAGTTCACCGGCCTACAGCTGATGCAGATTATCGGCGACCGGCAGGTGAAAATTGTGCCCGAGGTGCAGGCCAACGGCGGTGGTACTGGGGCAGGCGGCGGCTTGGTTGAGGCGCTCATTGGATTACTGGCCCAGCAGCAAACAGCTCAGCTTACTAACCCCACTCCTGTTCCGCAGCCTACTCCACTAAAACCTGAGGCACCCGGAGCTGCTTCCGATTCGGCTATCTAATCAGGACAAAGGATTTCACGAAACAGCCCGTTATGCTGCGCTTATCGCAGCATAACGGGCTGTTTCGTGAAATAAAGTATTAGCCGTCGGCTAGGTTAATTCGGCGGAGCGGCTGAGCACTTCTTCGAGCGAAATCAGCGTTTCGGTGCGCAGAATGCCTTCGATGGGCTGGATACGGTCGTGCAATACATCGCGCAAGTGTTGGGTATCGCGGCATTGCAGGCGGGCGAATACGCCGTAAGCTCCGGTGGTGAAGTTGATGTTTACTACTTCCGGAATTTCGCGCAGCTGGTTCACCACGGCCGTGTATTCCGAGCTCTTTTGCAGGTAGATACCCAGAAAGGCGCTTACGCCGTAGCCCAGCTTCTGGTAGTCGATGCGCAGGGTAGCGCCCTGCACGATGCCAATCTCTTCGAGACGGGCCATCCGCACGTGCACAGTGCCACCGGACACATTCACTTTTCGGGCAATTTCGGTGTAGGGCATCTTCGCGTCCTGAATAAGCAGGTTCAGAATGTGCCGGTCGGTGTCATCAAGTTCGTAGTTACGAGCCATTTTTTGCAGGAAAGGTTTGATAATATTCGTAAGTTAACGGCTAAAAATTAAATTAATTGCAATTATTTAATTCAGAGCCTTGATTATTTGTATTGGTTATTGCAAGGCGTTACATTTGTTGCAATCCTGTGCAGCTTACCACGGCAGCAACGTAGCCGAATCCTTCAGCTTCTCTGGTTCTTCGCTTCGTGCGAAGCCCGCGGGCCGATAATTCATGAAAAGCGTACGCGCTTTTGCTACGGTTGTGGTTTGTTGCGAAGGGGAAGAGGGGAAAACGGGGCTGCGCATCTGGGTGGGTGCGCTCCTCAACACTGGTAAGAGGCGGCCTCTGGGTGGGGGCCGCCTCTTCGTGTTTTAGCCAAAAGAGCAAATTCACTGCCATCATCACATTCCATGCCCGGGCGGGCCTATCGGGTAGCGACTGGCGCTGTCTTACGAAATTGCTCGGTACCAGCCCGCAGAAAGGCGTTGAACTGCGCCACGTCGGGCTCGTAGGCAATAGGTGCAACCAAAGGCCTGTTGGTTGCATCGTTGGGGTCGAGCAAAATGTAAAAAGGCTGGGCATTTACGCCGTAGCGGGTTATCTGGAGGTCGGCGTTCTGCTTGCCGAGGGTGGTTTTCACTTGCTTGTCGTGCGTTGAGGTGTACCATTCCTTCTGGGGAAGCTCGGTTTTATCGTCGACGTATAGCGCCACCACCACGTAGTCGTTGCGCAGTTGGTTCAGCACTTGCGGGTCGCTCCACACGGTGGCTTCCATCTTGCGGCAGTTCACGCAGGCATGGCCCGTGAAGTCGATGAAAATGGGTTTGTGCTCTTGCCGGGCCACACGCTTGGCCTGCTCCAGGTCGAAGTAGCCGTTGAGGTTGTGGGGCAGCTCGAGGAAGTCGCCGAAGCGGGGAATTTCACGGGCCGATGCGGCGCTGGCTGCAACAGCCGGAGTGCCGCCCTCAGCGGCGGCTACCGAGAAGTCGTGCTTGCTCTGGGGCGGCAGGTAGCCGGCCAGCAGCGGCAGCGGGGCCCCAAACAGGCCCGGCACGAGGTATACAGTGAAGGCCAAGGCCAGCACGGCCATCAGCAGGCGGCCCACACTGAGGTGGTCGATGGGCGAATCGTGCGAGAGGCGATACTTGCCCAGCAGGTAAAAGCCCAGCAGCGCCGACAGCACAATCCAGAGCACAATGTAGACGTCGCGGTTGAGCAGGTGCCAATGGTAGGCCAGGTCGGCGGTGCTCAGGAACTTGAGGGCCAGCATTAACTCGATGAAGCCCAGCACCACTTTCACCGTGTTCAGCCAGCCACCCGAGCGGGGCAGGCTTTTCAGCCACGAGGGGAAGATGGCAAACAGCGTGAACGGCAACGCAAATGCCAGCGAAAAGCCCAGCATGCCCACAATGGGCTGGATGCGCTCGCCCCGCGCGGCCATGCTCAGGATGCTGCCTACGATGGGCGCGGTGCACGAAAACGACACCACCACCAGCGTAAGCGCCATGAAGAAGATGCCGGCCCAGCCACCTTTATCAGCCTGCGCATCCACCGAATTCACAATCTGGTGAGGCAAAGTGATTTCAAACAGGCCCAGAAACGAAAGGCCGAACACGACGAATACAACGAAGAAAATCAGGTTGGGCAGCCAGTGCGTGGCAATGAGGTTGGGCCCATCTTCGCCAAGCAACACCGATACAAGCACCCCCATCAGCACATAGATACCGATGATGCTGGCCCCGTAAACCAGGGCTTTGAAAATGCCCCGCTGGCGACTGTCGTTGCCGCTCGTGAAAAGCGAAACCGTCATGGGCACCATTGGGAACACGCAGGGCGTAATCAGCGCGGCGAGGCCAAACGTGAAGGCCAGCAGCGCAAAAGCCCAGAGGCCGCCGGCTTTGTTTACGGGGTCGGCCGCGAGGGCAACGTTAGCTACTTCCGGCGCAGGGGCAGCCTCGGGGGTACTGGCTGCGGCAGGAGCGGTAGTTGCAGGAGCCGCCGCAGTGGCAGGCGTTGCATCGTCGGCAACTGGGGCAATGGCTGCTTCGGCAATGGGAGCCTGCGTAGCGGGCGCAACGCTTGTAGGCGCGGCAGCTGTGGGCATAGCAGTTGCAACACCAGCCGCCGGAGTAACAGCCGGCACTACAGCGGCTTTGGCAGCCGTTGCGGCCACGGTCAGCGGCCCGAACGTCAGGGTTTCGTTGCCGGGCACGCACTTGCCGTCGACAGTAGTGCAGCTTTGGTAGTCAGCCTCTGCGGTGATGCTGAGCGGACCAGGCTGGAGCACCTTAATACGCTGACGCAGCTGGCCGGATTTTTCCCACAAAGCCACTTCGCCCTTGAAAACTTCGTCCTGCTCGTGGTGCGACTTGATGGATTGCAGCTTGCCCACCAGGGCATAGGCCGGGCTGGGCTTAAACTTGAGGGTAAATACCACCGGGCCCACTTCATCGCTGAAATCGGAGGCGTAGAGGTGCCACTTGTCGTCGATGCGGGCGTTGATAATCAGCTCTACTTCGTCGCCTACTTTGGCAGTGGGCTTGCTCGTGGTGGTGCTCAGGTGAGTTGGCGTAATAATCTGAGCCGTAGCCGATGCCGCCAGGCCCAGCCAGAGCAGCAGCACGGGCAGTATCCGAAAATTTTTCATGAGGGATTCGATTGTCGTGTTGTCACTTTCCACGCGTGGCTCTCTGATACCGGAAAAGGCCGGCTTCTGTTCTCAGATGGCCCACCGGACAGACGCTGCGTTGCCCCATTCATTTCTTTTCACACGCCTTTCGGACGACAAAATTACATCCTTCTAAGCAACAAATGCACCCCTCAGTAGGCCCGCCCCCTAACTACCTGCGCCAAACTGCGTACTTTTGAGCAACAATGGCCCCCAGACCGACCGCGTCGCGAGGGCCGCCAACATGGGTTTAAAAATATTCTTCACCATTCTGCTGGTTCTGCTGAATGGTTTTTTCGTCGCCGCCGAATTCTCTCTCATCCGGGTCCGGATGTCGGCTATTGAGATTAAAGCGAAGGAAGGCAGCCGGTTGGCGAAGCTGGTTCTGAGCATTTTACACAATCTCTACGGCTACCTGTCGGCCACGCAGCTGGGCGTTACCATCGCCTCCCTGCTGCTCGGTGCCGTGGGCGAGGAGGTAACCACTGAGCTTATCAAGGGCGCAGTCGAGAAATCGGGTTTCACAATTGCCCCGGCTGCGGCCCACACGCTATCGGTGGTGGTAGGCTTGGTTATCATCACGATTCTGCACGTGCTGTTTGGGGAGTTGTTCCCAAAAGCCCTCGCCATTCAGCGTTCTGAGTCGGTGAGCATGGCCCTCGCCCTGCCGCTGCGCATCTTTTACTACATCACGCTGCCGCTGACGTGGTTTTTGTCGAAGGCCTCCAACTTCATGCTGGGACTTATTGGCATCACCAACCTGCACGGCACCGAGGCCCACACCTCCGACGAGTTGCGCCTGCTGCTCGACCAGAGCAAGGAAAGCGGCGAGATTCAGGACTCCGAGCACGAGCTCATCGAGAACGTATTTCAGTTCAACGACCGCATGGTGAAGCAGATTATGGTGCCCCGCACCAAGCTGTCGGCCCTGGACGTGAACGCGCCCGAAGAACAGATTCTCGACTGCGTGTTTAGCGAAGGCTTCTCGCGGATGCCAGTGTACGAGGGCAACATCGATAACATCGTGGGCGTGCTCAACGTGAAGGACCTGCTGCCCATCATCCGGCGCGGCGAGCCCGTGGAGCTGGCCCGCATCATGCGCGCGCCCTACTTCGTGCCCGAAACCAAGAAAATCAACCGCCTGCTGCGCCAGTTTCAGCGCAAGCACATCGTGATGGCCATTGTGAGCGACGAGTTCGGCGGCGTGTCGGGCATTGTCACCATCGAGGACATCATGGAGGAGCTGGTCGGCGAAATCCAGGACGAGTACGATAACGAAGTACCCGTAGTGGAGAAAGTGGCCGAAGACGAATACCGCGTGAACCCCGCCACGCCCATCTCCGACGCCAACGAGTACCTCCCCTTCCCGCTGCCCGAGGGCGAAGACTACGAAACTGTGGGCGGCTTGCTCAACGTCATCTACGGCAGCATTCCAGAAGTAGGCGACGTGGCTGTGCTCGACCCCTACGAGTTTCGGGTACTGCAGCGCTCCCACCGGGTGGTGGAGCTGGTGCAGCTTCGCGTCACCACCCCCGCCGAGCGCGAAGCCCCGCGCGGCGAACTCAGCGACGAGGTGTAGCAACCTGTGAATGGAAAAGCAAAAAAGCCCACCTGATGAAACAGGCGGGCTTTTTTGCTTTTTTGGGCATTCTTATTCCTTCAGCCAACTGGCGTAAGTCTGATAATTGGCGGCGGTTCGGCGCAGGCCGGCCTGCTGTTCTTCCGTCACGGGCTTGATTTTTTTGGCGGGCACGCCAGCGTAGAGAAAGCCTGGCTCGCACACAAAATTTTCCAGCACCACCGCCCCCGCCGCAATAATACAGCCCGTGCCGACCACGGCGTGGTCCATTACAATCGCGCCCATGCCGATGAGCACGTCGTCCTCGACCGTGCAGCCGTGCACCAGCGCCCGATGCCCGATGCTGACGCGGCTGCCGATAGTGAGCGGAGCCTTTTGGTAGGTGCAGTGCAGCACGGCGCCATCCTGAATGTTGGTTTCGTCGCCGATGCGAATGCTGTGCACGTCGCCCCGAATAACGGCGGTAAACCAGACGGTGCATTTATTTCCGAGGACAACATCGCCGATGATGGTGGCATTATCGGCCACAAAGCAGTCGGCGGGAATAGTAGGCGTGATGCCGTGAACGGGGAGAATGAGGGCGGGCATGGGTAGTTATCAATTAGCGCGAGAACGTCATGTCGAGCGCAGCCGAGACATCTCGCTTGGAGGAGTGAATCTTTTCTTACGATTGGTTTACTAAAGCCCGCGAGATGTCTCGGCTACGCTCGACATAACGTTCTACGCTACCCCAATCAACCGCTTCCACGTCCCTTTTTCCCAATTATACTTGAGCGTACTGGGTAGTGCCTGCCAAAAATACTTACTCGTTTCGACCGCGAAGCTGGGCTGCATGTAGCAGTTGATGGTGCAGCCTTCACAAGCCGGCAGGCGGCCTTCGAGGGCAGCCAGACGCTGCGTTTCGGGGGCATTGTACAACTCATATAGCTGCCCGCCGATGGGGAATTTCTGTTCGCCGAGGTGGTAGCAGGGCAGCACCAGTTCGTTGCTGGGCGAGATGACCAGCGTGGTGCTGGCGGCCCGGCACACGGGCGCGGCCACGTGGTTGCCCCCGTCGCGCCGCAGCTCGATAAAAGCCTCGTTCAGGTACACGCCCTTGCGCTTGCCAAAGGCCGAGAGGTAGTCCAGCTCCTCGGGCGTGAGCTGCTCGCCGGTTTCAACGTCGCCATACTCAAAAGCCGGGTTGAGGATGAGGACGAGGCCGTTGGGCTGGGTGATGTCGCGGTACACGGCCTCCAAATCAGCCAGATTTTTGCGGAAGACGGTGAAGAGGATATCCGGCCGCTCGCCCAGCTCTTTGGCCACGCGAATGCTTTCGAGCACAAAATCGTAGCAGGCCACGCCCCGGCCCAGGTCGTGGGTGTCGCGGTCGGCCGAGTCGAGCGAAAAGTGCAGCATGTCGACCTTGCCGCGCAGCTTTTCCGCGTTCTTGGGATAGAGCAGGCCGTTGGTTGTCACGGTGGTGATGAAGCCCATTTCCCTTGCCAGGCCCAGAAACTCGGGCAGCTGCCGGTGCAGCAGCGGCTCGCCCCCCGTGAAATCAATCACCGACACGCCCAGGCGCTTGAGGTCGCGCAAGTTCTGGGTCACGTCTTCGAGCGTGATGTAGGGCGAAGGCTTCTCCCAGATATCGCAAAAAGCGCACTTCGCATTGCAGCGGTACGTGACGTAATAGTTGCAGAGAACGGGGTGCTTGACGAGGCGCATTTCTTTCGCGTGTGGCCGGGCGGGTAACGGCTGACGCCACGAAGCTACGCCCAAACGAAAAAGGCCGCCCCGGAGGACGGCCCTTTTCCTGCTCACGCGGAGTGGCGCGACCCTGGCACCTATTGTTTGACGAGCTTCTGAACCAACTGCCCCTCGGCAGTCCGCACCGTGAGGACGTAGATTCCAACGGGCAACGTGCTAATGTCAATTCGCTCGTTGGCTTCCACCTGTTTGTGCAGGCAAGTCCGGCCGAGGTAGTCGCGCAGGGTCAGCTCGCCCGCTTCGCGCAGGCCGTCGACCACGAAACTCGTCGTTGCCGGGTTGGGGTATACCTGGAGCGGCTGCGCGCCCCGCACCGCAGCATTCACCGCGGTGGCCGTGGCCACGCCCCGCGCCGCACCCTGCTTGGTGATGCGAATCCAGTTGATATTATAGCCGCCGGTTTGGGCATACACGCCGAAGTTGTAGGTGCCCGCGTTCACGCTCACCGTCCGCGACACGGTGGTCCAGTTCTGCCAGCCGCCCGTGCCGGGGATGGTGGTAGGTCCCAGGTAAATGCTGCCTCCGTTCAAATCGCACGACACCGTGCCCCCGGTACCGCCGCTGGCCACCCGGTACTCAATCAGGTAGGTGCCCGTGGTAGGGAAGTTGATGTTGTTGAAGGTCAGAAAGCCACCGGCTTGGATGTAGCCCATGTCCTGGCCGCCTTCCGAGCAGGCTTCCGCCGTCATGCCCGACTTCACGCTCGCGTTTTCCGCTTCCAGCTGCTGGGGCGCACTCTGCGGGGTGATGCGAATCCAGTTCAGGTTATAGCCGGCGGTCTGGGCGTAGACGCCGAAGTTGTAAGTGCCCGCGTTCACGCTCACCGTTCGCGACACAGTGGTCCAGTTCTGCCAGCCGCCCGTGCCCGGGATGGTGGTGGCCCCCAGCGGAATGGTGCCCGCGTTCAGGTCGCAGGAAATGGTGCCGCCAGCCCCGCCGCTGGCCACCCGGTACTCAATCAGGTAAGTGCCCGTGGTGGGGAAGTTGATGTTGTTAAAAGTCAGGAAGCCGCCGGCCTGAATGTAGCCCATGTTCTGGCCGCCTTCCGAGCAGGCTTCCGCCGTCATGCCCGACTTCACGTTTGCGTTTTCCGCTTCCAGCAACTGGCTGGAAGACGACGGCGGCGGGGTGGTGGCGGCTTGGATGCGCACCGAGGAAGTGACGTCGTTCCAGGTACCGGTTCTCAGGGGCACGTTGCCGAGAGAACTGTTGTCGGCGGTAATGGTGAGGGAAGCTCCCATGAAATTATCCCCCTCGTACAACACCGCTTGGTAGCCACTACCCACCTTCAACGACGACACGTCGTCGTTGAGAATTCCGCGCGCCTGCAGGTTGGCCATGGTGTAGTTTCCTACCGGAAGCGGGATGGCATAGCCGCCATAGTTAAAGTCTTTGTACATGGTAGCCACCCCCGTTGCGGGTGGGGGTGTGCCCGTACTCTGTTTGAATACTTTCACATATTCCACGTTCATGATGCCCGGCAGCTTGCTTTCGTCCACGTTCCAGACGTTGGTCCATTGATTAAAGGCCATGTCGCCGCCTACCGCCAGATTGAGCAGCAGATAATACGGTTTTTTAAACGCCTCCGTCGCGTTTGTCGTTTGGTTTATCCCAAGATTGGAGCCCGGACTGGCGAGGTTTACCACGCCATTAGTGGGGAATTCGTGGTACTTCACGCCATCTACCCAGGTGGAGATGGATACATCGTCCCACTCTATCGTGTACTTGTGGTAGCCGCCTGCGGACGGCATGTTGTATTGTTCAGGTGCAAACACGTGCCCTGGCATAGCACCGGGGCGGTTCACGCTGGCATCATACCAATGCTGGGTGGAAGAGAGCGTGCCCGACGTATTGACGCGCTCCATGATGTCAATTTCGCCGCATCTGGGCCATCCGACGGTGGGCTCGTTGGCTCCCAGCATCCAGAAAGCGGGCCACATGCCATTGCTCAACGGCACTTCGATGAGGGCTTCAATCTTGCCGTACGTGAAATTCTGCAATCCCTTCGATACCAGCCGGGCCGACGTGTATTGGTAGCCGCCCATCGCCTCCTTGCGGGCCTGGATGCTCAGCTTCCCATTCGCCACCCAAGCGTTGGCCCCGTTCTTCTGGTAGTATTGTAATTCGTTGTTTACCCTGCCGATTTCGTCGGTACCCTCAAACTTCCAGTTGGCCGGATTCACAGCCGTGCCGTCGAACTCGTCGGCCCAGACGGGCGTGGCTTCGTAGGTGTGCCGGTGGTTCTGCGTCACGACTTGGTTCTGGGCGTGGGCGCGGCCACCTACCAGAAGGGCGCAAGCGCCAAGGAGTAATAAGTTGCTTTTCATGGAATGGGGAATTTTGGAAGTAGAAGATTTAGCACGGGAAATCTGGCGGCCGCCTTGGTTTTCCTGGTTGCCAATGGTCCAAATGTATTGGCTCTCGTCGGGCAATTCCAATCCTGCAATCCGCAAGAACACCTCAAAAACCCCGTTTTTTGCCCGCCCGTTACGCTTCTAACACAGCCCGTGCGTCGTCAGTATTACCCCTCTGTTACCTAGCGATTTCGCCGGCGTGGTCGTAGGCTGGCGCCGACGCCTTGGCCAGGGCCAGCAAGTTGCCCCAGCATCCGGAACGACGCCTTCGACAGGGGTTGGCAGAGTTGGGCAGGCTGCTTCCAGACACGGGCCTCACTCACGGGCAATTCCAGGCCGTTCCAGTTGAAAAACAATCCAAAAAAATATAAAAGCCCGAATTTTATACGGTTACGAGCGGGCAGGGGCTGCTCGATGAACGCGGGTGCGCCCCTCCTGCGGCGTTCTGCCCGGCAGCTACTTTGCGGCTACAGGCCACTGCTTACGGTGCCGGCGACGGCGGCAGCAGCGCCTGCAATAGCTCAGCCTCGCGCTCCAAGCCAGCGATGCGGGCAGCCAGCAAGCCCTGGGGGCCCGCGCCACAACGGTCGCGCAGGCCGTCCACGGCCTCAGCTTCGAGTAGGCCGAGCCAGGCGGTTTCGCGGGCGGGGTTAGTTACCTGGCCGGCATAGGCGCGCAGGGCCGGCAGCACCACCAAGCGCCGCTCGAGCGGTGCAGCTTCGGCGCGCAAGCCGTTCAGGGCGTAGGTCAGGCGGCGGATGGCGGATGCGGTCCCGGCACTCGGCCAAGCGCCGGCGCAGGGGTGCCGGGTCGGGCGGGGGCGGCGGCAGCGGTGGCGGGGCGGGCTCGGCTTGCCCGTCGGGCAGCAGCACTTGGGCCAGCAACGCCAGTTCGAGCCGGGCCAGCGGCAAGCCCATGCCCAGCGGCAGGCCGCGCAGCTCCGTTTCAGACATGGCTAGGGTACCGCGCCGCAGGCCCAGCCACGCGGCCAAACGGTCTTGCGTGAGGCCCAGTGACTGACGAATGTGGTGAGACATGGAAGGAAGGAAAAAGGAAGCGTGACAAGTATACAACGTCTTCACCAGTTGTGTCACATACTGGCATGTGACACAATCACGGGATGTAGCAAGCAATTGTCACACATTTTACCCGTCCGCATCTATAGCCGCCCCCTTTTCAGCTCCCGGCGCTAGTGGGGCAGCTTGCCCCAGGCGGCGGGGTCCCACTGCGTTGGGGTCGCTGCCAGGGCTTCGGCTGTGGCTTCCCCGAAATGCTCCTGGTAGTAGTTGCAAAAGCCCTTTAGCGGGCAGCGGGCACAGTTGGGCCTCAGGAAAAAGCAAATCTGCTGCCCGTGCCAGTAGTTATGCTTGTGGAAGTTGAACAGCGTCTCGCCATCGGCGGGCATCAAAGCCAGCAGCACCGCGTGCGCCTTCTCCACCGATACTTTCGGCCCCAGAAACCCTACCCGCTGCGCTACCCGGTGCACGTGCGTATCGACCGGCAGCACGGGCTTGTGATAGTTAAACAGCAGCACCAGCGAAGCCGTCTTCAGTCCGATGCCGGGCATATCGGTGAGCCAGGCCATGCCTTTGTCGGTGGGCCAGTCGGCCAGGAAATCCAACTCAAAAGGCCCACCTGTTTCGGCCCGGATGCGGCGCAGGATTTCCTGAATCCGCGGGGCCTGCGTGTCGGGCCAGCGCGTGGTCCGGATGGCGTGGGCCAACTCCTGCGTCGGGGCGGCCTCCACCCCGGCCCAGTCGCCAAAGGCTTCGAGCATGCGGTCGTAGGCCAGCTCCTCGTCGGCGTGGGTGGTGCGGTGCGACAGCACCGTGGAGATGAGCTCGCGCATGGGCGTGCGGCGCGGCTCGGGCGGCAGGTGGCCGTAGAAATAGTCCAGAATCTGGTGGTTGGCCCAGGCTTTTTCGGCGGCGGTCGAGGAGTAGGTAGCGTCTGGTGCAGGCATGGCCAGGTTTACCGGCAAGCACGGGCCAGGGTTGCCACCAAACCGACTGGTGCACCTCAATGGGCATAAAAAAACCGGCGACCACAACGGTCGCCGGTTTTTCGAAACTTCTGCCGCACTTGCTGCGACTGGTTTTGAGCTTACAGCTGGCCTTTTTTGGCAGCCTTCTGCATCTTGTCGTTGGCGAAGATGGCTACTTCTACGCGACGGTTAGCAGATTTGCCGCTAGCAGTGCCGTTGTCGCCTACTGGCTGGGTCGAGCCGTAGCCGGTGGCCGTGATACGGCCGGAATCTACACCCTGGCCCTGAATCTCGTTCGAGACAGCCTGAGCGCGACGCTCCGACAGGGGCTGGTTGATGGCATCCGAACCCGAGCTGTCGGTGTGGCCTTCTACTACTACGCTGGTGTCAGCGTACTTTTTGAGGGTGGCGGCCAGCTGGTCGATGTTGCCAGCGGCTTCCGGGGTCAGGTTAGACGAGTTGGTGCCGAACAGGATGCCCGAAGCAAAGGTGATTTTGATGCCTTCACCGACGCGCTCTACTTTGGCGCCTTCCAGGTCGCGGCGCAGCTCAGCAGCAGCCTTGTCCATTTTGCGGCCGATAAGCGCACCGGCGGTACCACCTACCACGGCGCCAATGATGGCACCTTTGGCCGTGCCCGACTTACCGCCGATGAGGCGGCCAGCTACACCACCGGCAACAGCACCACCCAAGCCGCCAATCAGGCCACCTTTCAGGGTTTTGCTCATGCCTTTGGGCTTAGCCGTCGACACAGTCGTCGTAGTGGTAGTAGTTTGGGCTTGAGCAAAGCTGTTTACCAGCAGCACCAATGCCAAAAGAAAAGCGAGGGACGAACGAAAGAATTTCATGGGTTAAATAGGGATTTGGGGAAAACTGACCGCTGCTTGTGCAATGGAGCGGCAAGTACGCCATTTGCAACCACCTTGCCAAACTCGCGCCGACGAGCTTCGGCCGGTACCAGACGAACATGGCTCCACCCGCCACGAACAACAAAAAAGGCCCTGCTTTCTCAGCAGGACCTTTTCCCAAAAAATTTAACCGCGCTGGTAGCGCGTTACTTCTTTTTGCGATAGGCTTCGTACCGGGCGGGGTCCTGCTTTTTGTCCTTTTTGCGCCCAATCAGGCCGCCACCAACTACACCAGCCGCCGCACCAACTACCGCGCCTTTGCCACCGCCCAGCAGGCCACCAGCTACTGCCCCGGCCCCACCACCCACGGCTGCACCTTTGGCTTTGTTGCTCCAGCCTTTTTTAGGCGTCTGGGCTTGAGCGCTGCCCAGCAGCACGAAAAACGCAACGAGGAGCAAGAAATACGCTTTGAAAGTCTTCATGACAAGGGATAATTAGAATGGAGATAAAATACGGGGTTTTAACGCGGGGGCGGTCAGGCAGGTTGTGTTCACTCCACGCTCCCTTTCCTGCACAATAAATAAAAAAGGCCGCCCGATACGGACGGCCTTTTCAACAATTGGCTTGGCTAGCGGGCAGACTACAAGCGGCCTTCTTCGGCAGCTTTTTTCATCTTCTCGTTGGCATAGATGGCTACTTCTACGCGGCGGTTGGCCTGTTTGCCTTCTGCCGTCGTGTTGTCGCCCACGGGCTGGGTCGAACCGTAGCCCTGGGTGGTTACGCGGCTCGACGACACGCCTTTGGCAACGGTTGAGTTGGCAACAGCCTGAGCGCGACGCTCCGACAGGGGCTGGTTGATGGCATCCGAACCGGAGTTGTCGGTGTGGCCTTCAATTAGCACGTTGGTGTCGGGGTATTTCTGGAGAATGGCGGCCATCTTGGTGATGTCGGATTCGGAAGCCGCCCGCAGCGTAGCCGAGTTCGTGTCGAACAGGATGCCCGAGTCGAAGGTGATTTTGATGCCTTCGCCCACGCGCTCTACTTTGGCGTTCTTCATGTCGTTTTGCAGGTCAGCCGCCTGCTTGTCCATTTTGCGGCCGATGATGGCACCGGTGGTACCGCCGGCTGCAGCACCTACGATGGCGCCAATGGCCGTGCCCTTACCTCCACCGAGCAAACCACCCACAACGCCGCCGATTATGGCGCCGCCACCAGCGCCCAGCAGGCCGCCTTTAGCAGTTTTGCTCATGCCGGTTTTGCGGGCACCGGTACCGTTGTTATTTGAGAGGTCGGGCTGCGTCGTGCTGGCTTGTTGCGAGGTAGCACAGGAGCTGAATAGCAGTACAAAGGCCATCAGCACGGAAAGCAGAGATTTGGAGGTGTTCATGTGAAAATGAAAGAATGGTTAGTTGTTTCGGCCCGTATACGGAAAAAACCCGCTCTGGGACCAGAAACGGGTTTTTCAAGAAGTGTGCCGAAATAGTAAAAGTGGCCTTAGCGCAGTGTTAGTGCACTTTTGTTGCAGCACGTTTTGGCACGACCACGGCCGCAGGCGCTGACTGGAGCATGCCCAGCAAGTCCGTGAGGCGCTGCTTGAGTTCGCGTCGGTCCACGATAAAATCCAAGAAGCCGTGCTCCAGCACGAATTCGGCGCTCTGAAAGCCCTTGGGCAGGTCTTTACCGATGGTTTCCTTGATAACGCGGGGGCCCGCAAAACCGATAAGGGCACCGGGCTCGGCAATGTTGAAGTCGCCCAGCATGGCAAACGAGGCCGTGACGCCGCCCGTGGTCGGGTCCGTGAGCAAGCTCACATAGGGCACGCCGGCTTCGGAAAGCAGCGCCAGCTTGGCCGACGTTTTGGCCATCTGCATCAACGAGTAGCCGGCTTCCATCATGCGGGCCCCGCCCGAGCGCGAAATCATCAGGAACGGTGTGCGGGTTTGACGGGCGTAGTCGATGGCCCGCGCAATTTTCTCGCCCACCACCGAGCCCATCGAGCCGCCAATAAACTTAAAATCCATGGCTGCCACCACCAGCGGCTGGCCGGAGCTCAGGCCGTGGGCCGTGCGCACGGCATCTTTCAGGCCGGTGTTGCGCTCGGTGGCCGCCACGCGCTTGGGGTATTCTTTGGTGTCGACGAAATGCAGGGGGTCGCCGGACGTCAGGTTGGCGTCGAGTTCGGTAAACTCGCCTTGGTCAAAGAGCAGCTCGAAATAGTCAGCCGCGTCGATGCGGTCGTGGTGGTCGCAGTTGCCGCACACGTACCGCAGGCGCTTGTGCTCGGCCATGGTGGCCACCGTTTTGCACTCGGGGCATTTATACCAGAGCCCGTCGGGGGTTTCTTTTTTCTGGTCGGTGGGGGTAACGATGCCCTTTTCTACGCGCTTGAACCAGGCCATATTGTTAGCGTTTAGCTGTTAGCGGGTGGCTATCAGCTTTATTTTTAGGAGAGAACCGCCCGTAACGAACGAGCAGCGGAGAGTAAAAACCGGGCGTCAAAGATAAGCGAGAACCAATTGCTTGTCGCTACGGCCCACTGCAACGCAGGAAACAACTTTTAGGCTGCCCTTATGTCCGTTTCGGGCATACCCTGGCTGCTGGGCGCTACCTTGCCGGGCCAACGCGGCCGGGCAGGCCGGCCGCCGATGGGCTTGTTTTCCGTGTTGTTCCCCGTGCGAATCCTTTCCCCTGCCCTGCTGGGCCTGGCCCTGCTGGCCGCTCCTTCTCTCACCGGCTGCGTAACCGCTCGTAAATACGATGACCTGAGCGCCCGCCAGAAAGCCGACGCCGACGGCAAGGCCGCCGCCGAGCGCCAGCTGCAGGCCACCACCGGCCAGCTGCAAAAGGCCAGCGACGAGCTGGCTCAGCTGCGCCTCACCCAGAAGCGCCTCGTCACCGACTCGACCGAAACCGGCAATGCCTACCGCAAAACCCGCAGCCTCTACAACGACCTGAATACCAGCTACGACAAGCTGCTGAAAAACAGCGACCGCGAGCTGGCCAATAAGTCATCAGACTACAACAAGGTAGCCAAAGACCTGGCCCGCCGCGAGGCCGAGCTGGGCGAATTGGAAACCACCCTCCAAAAAAGCAAAGCGGCCAACGACCGCCTCGCCGCCGACCTGCAAACCCGCGAAGTCCGCCTCACGGAGCTTACCAAAGCCCTGGCCGACAAAGACAAGGCCGTAGATGACCTGAAGGCCCGCGTGAGCAAGGCGCTCCTGAGCTTCAATAGCAGCGACCTGCAGGTGAAGCTGAAGGACGGCAAGGTGTACGTGTCGCTTTCGGAACAGCTGCTGTTCAAATCGGGCTCGACCAAAGTGGACCCCAAAGGCCAGGAGGCGCTGAAAAAGCTTGCCACCGTGCTGCAAGAGCAGAAAGATGTGAACGTAGTAGTGGAAGGCCACACCGACAACGTGCCCATTTTACGGGGCACCGCCGGCCTGACCGATAACTGGGACCTGAGTGCCTTGCGCGCCACCGAAATTGCGCGCTTGCTGACCACGGCGGGCGTGTCGCCTGAGCGCGTTACGGCATCTGGCC
Organism: Hymenobacter glaciei; assembly: GCF_039539585.1. Classification (NCBI taxonomy): domain Bacteria; kingdom Pseudomonadati; phylum Bacteroidota; class Cytophagia; order Cytophagales; family Hymenobacteraceae; genus Hymenobacter; species Hymenobacter glaciei. The sequence goes on from NZ_BAABDK010000005.1 coordinate 79,951, forward strand.
GCGGCCAGTACGTGCCCGTGGCCCCCAACGACTCGCCTCAGAACAAGGCCATGAACCGCCGCACCGAGATTATTCTCACGCCCAAGCTCAACGAGCTGTTCAAGATTCTGGACGGCAACTCGGCTGCCGGAAAGTAAACTCACGCTAGCAGCATTTTGCAATTACATTTATACCCCTGGCACCCTTTGCCAGGGGTATTTTTCGTTCGCTATTTACCCTAGCTGAGACATGAAAACTCCTTTCCACTTCCGCGGCCTTGCTGCGCTTTTGCTGTGCCTGAGTAGCGCTTTGGCCACCCATGCCTCGCACCTAATGGGTGGCGACCTCCGCTACGAATACGCCGGCACGGCCGCTAACCCCAATCAGTACCACGTCACGGCAATGCTGTTTTTGGACAACTCGCCGGGAGTGACTGCGACTCAGGACCAGATTATGCTGAGCTGCGGCAAGAATGAGTGCGGCGTAACGCTCCCGGGAAGTTTCACAACAATGCTTGTGCGGACCCAACAAGACATTGTGAGCAGCAGCAGCTGTAGTGGCAATGCGATTAGGTATTCAGTGAGCACGCTGGAAGGTAACGTGCAACTTCCTCCGGGCCAGTGGACGCTTAGTATCAACGGCGAAAATCGCAGCGGCCTCATCCTCAATATGGCGCAAGCAATTACGCAAAGCCAGTACGTGCAGGCCGAGCTGGACAACTCGACGGGGCTGGCAAACTCCTCGCCCCGCTTCAACCTGGCCCGCCTCATTCAGCTTTCCGGGGTGCAGAGCAACCAGCGCTACAGCCTGAGTGCCTTCGACAGCGAAGGCGACTCGCTGGCCTACCAGTTGGTACAGCCCCTGGCGGGCCCCAGCACCAATTCGGCTTGCAGCACACCTATAGCGGGGGCCCTGGCACCACACTTCCAGCTCGATGCTGCCACCGGCACCCTGCTCACGCTTAACGGCCCCACGCAGCAGGGACGCTACTGCCTCGCGGCCCGCGTGGATGAATACCGGAAAATAGCCGGGACCTGGCAGCGCATTGGGAGCATCACCCGCGACATGACGTATTTCGTGCAGCTGGGCTCCAGCAACCAGCTGCCCGCTTTTAGCCGGGTGGCGTTGGCCAGTGCGCCCACCGCCCAGCTGCTGGGCCAGACCATTCGGGTGAACCCCGGCCAGACGCTTTCGCTGGTGCTCACCGCTGCCGATGCCGATGCCGGCCAGGCCCTCACCCTAAGCAGCACCGCTATGGGGATAGTGCCCGGGGCCACTTTCCAGAGCCTGGGCAATGGGCAGGCGCTGCTTACCTGGCAGGTACCGGCCAATCAGCGCCCGGGCCGCTATTTTCTCACGGCCGCAGCCACCGATAATGCCTGCCCGATTGCCGGTGCAGAGGAGCTAACGCTAGCTGTGCAGGTAACCACCCAGGCCCTGGCTACCCGGCAGCGGCTCGCGCTGGCCCAACTCCCCTACCCTACCCCATTCGAACGCGAGGTGCAGTTCCGGTTGGCCAACCCGGGGCAACAGTCGGTCACCATCACCGATGGCCTGGGCCGCGTAGTGGCGCAACTGCGTACCGCTGCCGATGGCAGCCTAACGTGGCGGCCCGCTCCGGCCCTGACCAACGGCCTGTATTTCGCCCGCACGCCCGACGGCACTCAGGTGGCCCGGCTGGCTTACACCGGCCATTAGTAGGTTACCAGACAAGAAAAAGGCCCGCTCTGCAACAGAGCGGGCCTTTTTTGCTTTCAAACTTCAGCTGAAGTGCCGGATTTAGAAAGCCACGTTCACGCGGGCAAAATAGTAGGCACCCTGAAAGCCGAACTGGCTGGCGTTGTACACAAAGCGGCCGCGGTTGGTGTTGTCTAGCGACGAGCTATAGCTTTGGGCAGGGTCTACCGAGAAGTTGTTGGGGTCGTTGCGCGGGTTCTGGATGAGGCGGTCAGGGTATACATCAAACAAGTTGTTGACGCCCACCAGCAGGCCCACCTGCTTCGTTACCTGGGCGCTCAGCGTGAGGTCGGTTATCCACTTGGCGGCGTAGGTCTGGTCCAGAAACGAGCGGGTCGGGTCGGCGTCCTTCGTTTGCACCTCGCCAAAGCGCACGGTACGGGCCTCAATGCCCAGAATGCCGTAGTTGTAGTTCGCCGAAAGGTTGATTTTGCTGCGCGGGTTGCCGTTTTCGAGGCGGGCGCGCTGTTGCCGGTCAAACAGCGTGTTTTGCAGGTTGGTGGTGCCGGGCGTCGCGTCGTTGTTGATAGTGGTGGAGGTACTGTTGAAGCTGCGCACCACGGTTTCGTTGAAGTTGGCCGCGGCCGTCAGGGTCAGGCGGCTTTTCTCGCTCAGCACCAGGCGCTCGTTGGCCACAATATCGATGCCCTGGGTACGGGTATTCACGGCGTTAGCGAAGAACTGCACCCGGCTCACCGGCAACGTGCCTAGGATGGTGCTGACGGTGGGGTTGGTGCGGGTGAACGACGACGAAAGCACAATCCGGTCGGTGATATCAATCTGATAAGCGTCCACGGTCAGCGTAGCGGTGCGGGCCACGCGGGCCGTGAGGCCTAAGCTGTAGTTGTGCGAGTTTTCCTGCTTGAGCGGGGCCACGCCAAACCCTTGCTGGCCGGCTCCGCCAAAGCCGTTGCGAACCACTGGGTTTTCGTTGTTCACGGTTAGAATCTGGTTGGGCACACCGCTGATGAACTGGGTGCTCACGTTGGTGAAGTAGCGCTGCTGCAGCGACGGTGCCCGGAACCCGTTGCCAAAGGACCCGCGCAGGGCCAGCCCGTCGAAAATGCTGAAGCGGGCAGCGGCTTGCCCGCTCACGCTGCTGCCAAAGTCCGAGTAGTTCTCGACCCGGCCCGCTACGTGCACCAGCAATTTTTCGGTTACGTCGCTTTCCAGGTCCACGTAGCCGGCCACATTGGTGCGGTGCCGAATCACCTCGTCGGTGGGCTGGTAGCCCGGAAACACCTGCGAGCCCGACGCCGTGGGCGTGGTCCCAATCAGGCGGCCGCCGTTGATGTAGGAATTGCGTTCCCCGGCCTCAATCTGGAACTGGTCGCGGCGGTACTCACCGCCGAAAGCCAGGTTGAGCGTGGCCAGCGGGCCCAGGTCGGTAAACTTGCGCGCCACGCCCAGGTTGGTCGTGTTCTGGAGAAAAGTGAGCGTGCCGGCGTAAAATTCACGTTGGGCAAAGCCCTGCGGCAGCGAAGCGTTTACGGTGTTGCTGATGTCGTAGCGCACCTGGTTGCGGCCGAAGGTATTGCTCGCATCAACCGCGAAGCCGCCAACGGTTTTGCGCAATCCCGTGATGACGGACTGGTCGTTGATAGTGGTGTTGATGAACGGCAGGAAACCGTTGGGAAACGAGATAAGGTCGATTTGCGTGAGCTGGTTGGGCAGGCGGGCAAAACCGGCCGACTTGCCCGTGCGGTACGTGGCCCCGCCCGATACGTAGGCCTCAAAACCGGCACCCAGTTGGTAGCCGGCGTTCAGAAAGCCCCCAATGTTGCGGGTAGCGGCGCTGCCTACGCGCAGGTTGTTGCGGTCGTAGCCGCGCTGGGCCACCAGGGCGTCGTCCTGCGCCTTCAGGTCGCGGCGCTTCTGCTCGGTGTCGGCGGCGGTGCCGCCGGGGTACTGGCCGCTGTTGCCGCCCAAGTAAATGAGCGGGGCCGTATCGGACAGGCCGCGGTTGAAGTAGTCATGGTTCTGGAACTGGCCGCTCAGGTCCAGAAAGCCGCGGCTGCCCAGGCTGGTGCCCACGTTAACATCGGCCTGAAACACGCTGCCGTCGTTTTGGGTGGTTTGGCCGGCAGTGCTGCTGGCCGTCACGCCGGTCGAGTCGTCCTTCAGCTGAATGTTAATCACGCCGGCAATGGCGTCGGAGCCGTAGAGGGCCGCCGCACCGTCGCGCAGCACCTCAATGCGCTTGATGCTGGCGGTCGGAATCACGTTCAGGTCGGTGCCCACCGAGCCGCGGCCCACCGTGCCGTTGATGTTGACCAGCGCCGAGTTGTGGCGGCGCTTGCCGTTCACGAGCACCAGCACTTGGTCGGGGCCAAGGCCGCGTAGGCTGGCGGGGTCGATGTGGTCGGTGCCGTCGGAAATGGTTTGGCGCGTGCTCTGAAACGAGGGCGCGGCGTAGGATAGAATCTGGGCCACATCGGTTTGGGCGAAAGCTTTGATTTCGCGGGCCGAAATCACGTCGACCGGGGCCGTGGTGAGGATGTTGGAGCGGCCCTCGGTAGCCCGCGAGCCCGTCACCACCACCTCGTTCAAATCCTGGGCGGCGGCGGCCAGGCGCACATCAAGCGTCGTGCGGCCGTTGAGCGGAATCTGCTGGGTGGTGTAGCCGATGGCCTGCACCGTAATGGTCGCGCCGGGATTGACCGAGAGCGAGAACTCGCCGTTGGAACCCGTGCTGGTGCCGTTGGTAGTGCCACGTTCCAGCACCGTCGAGCCGGGCAGGGCTTCGCCCTGTGCTCCCACCACGCGCCCGCTCACGGTGGCTTTCTGCGCCTGGGCCATCAGCCCGCAGAGTAAAAACAGGAGAAGAAGTAAGCTGTGTTTCATAAGGTGGAACTGGTTGGTGAGAAACTAACGAGTGACATTCAAATAAAAAATACGATGGAATCAATTACCCATCACTGCAACGCCTGCACTCGTCCTGCTTCTGCCCAAGGCCGGGCCGATTGAAACGTGGGGAACGTGGCTGGGAACGTGACGAAGGGAGGGTAAGGCAACCAAACCGAGCCGGGCAGGAAGCCGAGCCGGATAATGTCGGGCACTTTCAGCAGTAGCGGGCGGCAGCAGTGTGCGGCCTGGCAACGGGTATTTCACAAGCTTACGAAACAGCAGCGGCATTGCAAGCAGTGTTACTATCCCGGAGACAGCCGCAATTGTTTACAGCCAAGCTTTTTCTACCGCTCCCACCAGTGCGAATTCAGCGGCCCGGCGGCGATGTTCGCTGGCTGGCCGGGGGCGGGCAACAGCAGGGGCACTTCCGGGCCGGCAGCCGCAAGCAGGCGCTGCACCGGCTGCTGCCAGGCATGAAAAGCCAGGTTGAACGTGCCCCAGTGCAGCGGTAGCAGCGGGCCGCCGCCCAGCAGCCGGTGGGCCACCAGCGCATTGTCGGGCCCCAGGTGAATGTCGGCCCACTCGGGGTCGGAAGCGCCAATTTCCAACATCACTAAATCGAACGGCCCGTGGGCCTCCCCTATCTGCCGGAAGCCTTCTTCGAACGGGCCCGAGTCGCCGCCAAAAAACACCTTGTGTGTGGGCCCCAGCAGGCACCACGAGGCCCACAGCGTACCGTTGCGGGTGAGGCCCCGGCCCGAAAAGTGGCGAGCCGGCGTGGCCACCATCGTAAAATCCTCACTCAGCTGGGCTGACTCCCACCAGTTGAGCTCGGTGATGCAGGCGGCCGCTACGCCCCAGCGGCGCAGGTGCGCGCCCACGCCCAGCGGGCAGAAAAACGGCACACCCGTACGCCCCAGGAAGTGAATAGCGGCCGAGTCGAGGTGGTCGTAATGGTCGTGCGAGAGCACCACGGCATCCAGCTCCGGCAGCTCAGCCAGCGGCAGCGGGGGAGCAAAAAACCGCTTCGGCCCCATAAACGATGTGGGCGACACCCGCTCGCTCCACACCGGGTCGGTGAGGATGCGGTGGCCGTCGATTTCGAGCAGCACGGTGCTGTGGCCCAGCCAGGTAGCGCGCAGGGCAGCGGCTGGCACGGGCGCAGCCAGGGCTTTGGCGTCGGCCGGGAAAGGACCGAGTGGCTTTTTGGGCTCCCGCTCGGCTTTCTCGAACAGCCAGCGCTTCAGCAACTCACTGTAGCCAGAGGGTGGGCTCACGGTGGTGGGCACGGCATTCTGATAGGCTTTGCCATCGTAAATGGCTTGCAGGCGCGGGGCGGAAGTCGTTTGGGGGCTCATTCCGGCTGAAGACGCAGCGTTGGCCCACATATTTTGCCGCACCTAATGCAGGCGGTAGGCCAGCCCTAGGCGCAGGATGCGGGCGTACACTTCCGGACTGGCCCCTTTCAGGCCGCTTTGGTAGTTGATAAAGCCGTGGGAATAGCTGGCGTTGAAGCCCAAGCGGTGGCACCAGGCCGTGGCATCGGCCCGCAACCGGGCATCGAAGCGGTTGTAGGCGCGGTCGCGCTGGTCGGTGGCCCAGCCCTTACCGCCGTCGTAAGTGCCGCTGCCTTTTTCGCGAAAGCTGAAAACGTAGGCCAGCTCCGGCCCTGCCAGGACATCAACGGCCACGGTTCCCAGCTCGAACCGGTGGCCCAGGCCCAGAAAAGTCGTCAGGTTCTGGGAGTACAGAGACGTGGCACCATCGGCGCTGTAGGTGCCCCGAAACGAGCTGTACACGCTTGGTGAGTAATCCACTTGGGTGATGTTGGTACGGCTTCGCAGCCACTCGTAGCCCAGGTCCAGCGCCAGCAGCCCTCGGTGCTCGCCCACGCGCTGCACCCGCAGGCCCAGCGCCACCCCAGTGCCTAGCCGGCTACCGTAGGGGCTATTCGTGTAGCTGATGCCGGATTCATTCGGTATATACAGCACGAGTGAGGATGGCTGGGCATCGGGGCCACCAAAGCGCATCAGGCCCAGGCCCGCCCGGCCCGTAATCTCGCAGGTTTGGGCCGCAGCCGGCAACACCAGCCCCACCAGGAACAGCGGCAGGAGTAGATTCTTTTTCATCGGAAAGCAAGGACGCACTAATGCTAGCAGCAATTGCGCCGCTGCCTCCCTGACCGGTGCTTTCACCAAAAGGTTGCGCCTACTAAAAGTCGGCTTTCAGGCCCAGCGCCAACGTCAGCAGCTGGCCGAAGCCCAGGCCGCCGTTGCGGTTGTTGAGGTAGCTGGCCAGGTACAGGTCGTTGCTGCCCAACTCGTAGTACAGAGAGATTTTGCGCGGCTGGCCGGTGGCGGCAATGGGCGGGGCCAGGAACGTGACGCGGCTGCCCAGCAGCGGCCCGTAGCGCGTGTCCGTCGAAAACCAGTAGTAGTCGCTCGAATACTGGCCTTTCAGTTCGTCGTTGAGGGTGCCGTGGGTGTAGCTGAAGTACGCGCCCACCGTAAGCGGCACCACCTGCAGCTTTTCGCCCACCGGCAGGTGGAAGGGCGAATACAGGAACTTGAGCGAGGCCAGGCTGAGCGTGGAGCCAGCATAACGCTTCGGTACGTAGCCAATGAGAAGGTCGGCTTCGAGGTGCGATTTCGAAAATTCGTAGCCGGCCCCGGCGGCCACCATGCCCAGGCCACCGCCGGTTTGCAGGGCCAGGTGAGTAGGGCGGTACCAGGGGTGCCCAGGGCGACCGGCAGCGCGGGGAGCAGGCGTGGCCGGGCTAGTCGCGGCAGTATCGGGCGGGGTGCTGGCAGCGGCGCACAGGCCGGCTAGCAATAGGGCGGAAAGCAGCAGCGTATTCATTAAAACTTAACCCGTTTGATGCGAAACTGCTTGTCGCCCCACACGGTAACGACCAGGTAGTGGCGCTCGGAAAAAGCGTCGGAGTTGACGTAGGTTACACCGTCGTTATAAGGCTGCGAGATGCTGTAGGAGTGGTTGTGGCCGTTCATCTCGAACACCAGGCCCGGGGTTTCGCGCAGGGCCTGCACGTAGGGCACCCGCAGGCCGGGGTCGAAATCGTCGTTGTTGGGCGGCACGTGCGAGATAACCACCTTGCGCCGCGCACCATCGAAGCTGGCAAGCTGGGGGTTGAGCCAGGCCATGTCGGGCGCGGTGCCGTCGAAGTTGTATTCGCGGCCGTTGGTGTCCACCAGTATAAACTTGGTGTCGCCGTACACAAACGAGTAGTTGAAAGCCCCGAAAATGTGCTGGTATGCGGGGCGGCCATTGCCCACGAGGTCGTGGTTGCCGATAACCGTGACGTAGGGCACCGTCAGGCGGCGCAGCTTCTCATCCACCCACTGCATCTCGCGGGCCAGGCCGAAGTCGGAAATGTCGCCGGCTACTACCAATAAGGAGATGCCGGGCTGCTGGTTCACGCTGGCCACCAGGGCCTCGGCTTCGTCGTAGAACTGCTGCGAGTCGCCGGTAAAAACGAAGCGGAGGGTATCGCCGGCCGGCAACGGCCGAGCAGCCAGCTTCGCCAGGTTTTTCTCCGTAAGGTTGGTGAATTCTTCAGCAACTCGGTGGTCGTTGGGGCTGAATTCAATTAGTTCGCAACCGGCAAGCCCTAGTAAGGCAACACCGGGCAATACTCGGGCCCAGTGGCGCAAGTTGATAAAGGAAAGCATAAGCGCAAAACCGGCTCGAAGCAGGTCAATAAAAACCAGAATTTGAATAGAATCAGCCCTTATACCAGGCCGGCCCCGGCAGGGTTTGAGATTAACGACCTTTTAATGTGCCTACATCAAAAAACCAGTTGCGGGGGCTTAGCGCAGCATGGGTAACACCACCGGCAGCACCCGCCCGGCCCACTGCCGCATCTGCGCCCCGGAGTAGTGCAGGCCGTTGCGGGTGAACTGGTCGCGGTCGGTAGTGGCGGCGCGGGTCAGCGTCGTGATGTTGACGTACGCAACGTGGGCCTGGCGGCATTCATCCTGCGCCACGGCGTTGAACTGGTCGATTTCGGCGCCGGTTGCGGCCGGGTCGGCTCCCTGGCGCCGGCCGAAGGGCGACTGGCCCCAGTCGGGAATGGACAGTACCACTACTCGCCCGGGCCGGCCGCCTGCAAAGCCAATGGCCTGGTGCAGCAGTGCCCGAAACTCGGGCCGATAGCGGCCTACACCTTGCCCCCGGTACTGGTTGTTCACCCCAATCAGCAGCGAGACTAGCCCGTAAGCCGGGGCAGGGCGGGCCTCGGCAGTGGCGTCCTGCAATTCGGCGGTGGTCCAGCCGGTGCGGGCAATGATGGTGGGCTGCTGCATGGCCACGCCCTGTTGCCGGGCCAGCGCAGCCAATTGCACAGGCCAACGCGCTGCTTCCGCCACCCCCTCGCCAATGGTGTAGGAATCGCCCAGCGCCAGAAACGACACGCCGGGGCCTGCCATGCTCGTAGTAGCCGACGGCGGCACGGCGCAACTATTGCCGCAGAAAAGCAGCAATGAAACCAGCAGCGGACGCAGAAAAACCATAAGCAGTTGGGAAGTAGCCGGCACACCTACGCCACACCGCTGGCCCCAGATTGCCGCTTCAGCACCAAGTACGTCCCTCCTACCCCATCACGGCCACCAGGCGGAGGGCAGCCAGCGCCAGGCGCTCATCGCCGGTTATTTGGGCGCGTTCCTGCGCTTCGGCCGCGCGCAAGCCCTTGGTAAAGAGCTGCCAGGAATCGGCCGACGCCAGCGTGATAGCGGCGGCTGGCGCATCTGCTACCGGGGCCTGCAACTGCCAGCTCCCGGCGGCGCGTACCAGCTCCCAGGTGCCGCCGGCGTCTGTCCTCACCGATACTTGCACGCGGGTGCCAACCGGCGCGGGCACTTCCCGGTAGGCGTGCGGCAAGCCGCGCATCATCGTTTCGATGAAAGGCCGAAAGAACTTCGGAGCCATCAGCGGCGCGGTTTGGCCCACGGCGGCGCGGATTTGCTGCTGGTGGTGCCACTTTTCGGTGTAATCGCGGGCGATGTGAAACCAGTTCAGCGACTCGGTTTCGCCGGCCCAGGCCACCGAAAAAACAGCCGGCGCCCACGGGTCGAGCGAGTGCAGATACGCCGTGTACTCGGCTCCCGACTGTGCCAGCAGTTCCAACAGCACAGCCGGGCTAAGGCGGCGGGCGGCTCGCACCCAATCAGCGTTCAGCCGGTTGAGGTAGGCCACAACGCCCGCGTAGCTGGAGTCGTCGGGCGCTTCGCTGAAGTAACCGTCGCGTAGCATCGAGAGGGTGCGCAGGTTGCCATCGAGCAGGTGAGCCGCTACGTCCTTCACCGTCCACTGCCGGGCCAGGGTGGGGCGCTGCCAGTCCTCGGGGGTCAGACTCCACAGCAGTTCCAGCAGCAGGCGGTCCAGCTCCGGGAAGAGCGGCAGGGTGACGATGGGCGGGGCTTGCGACATTATCGGGCCGGCTGATGGCGGGGCTACTTTATTTCGAAAACAACATCATACACTGCCTGCACCTTGATTTTGCGCAGGTTAGGAGTAAAGATGCTGGCAGTCTCTCCCTGCATATCGGACCTGCTGCCAAGTGTCTTTTTCTTGTCGTAGCCCAGCCGGAAATTGGCTAAGGGGTCGGTGCCGGAGTCATCGGACAGTATTTCTACCATCGCCACCACACCAACCAGCTGGCCTCCGGCCAGCTTCACCGCGCTCTGGGCTTTCTGGCGGGCATTGGCGGCAGCGCGGCCGGCTACCTCCACCTTCACCGCTTCGAGCCGGGTGTTTTCCAGGTTGGTTACCCGCAAATTGTCGGCCCCGGTTTGGACCAGCTTCGGAATAAGGTCGTTGAGAATTTTGGGGTTGTCGAGGCTCAGGCGGTACACTTTGGTGAGGGCCACGCTGGTGTTACCGGTTTTCGAGAAGCCGCCGTAGCCGCTGGCGCTCAAATCTTCGAGCACTAATTTTTCGGGGGCGATGCCGGCCTGCTTCAACACCTGCTGCAGGCCTTGCTCCTGTTCCAGGGTGCGGCCGCTTTCCTTCACGTTGTCCGAAAAGCGGTAGGTGAGCAGCAAATCCAGCTTTTCGGGCTCCAACTCCTGTTCGGCCGCGCCGCGCACCAGAATGGTATGCGGGGGAGCAGGCGGCGCGACCTGCGCAACAACCGGCTGCGCCAGCGGCAGCAGCAACATCAGAAATAAACGACGCATCAGAAAAAAGGAAAAGAAGATGGAAGCCTAAATGTAAAAGCGCCGGGCCGCCCGCAAAGGCAGCCCGGCGCTTCCAACGCCTTATCAGCCGAAGCTGGTATTGCTAGCCAATGGCTTGCGCCAAATCGGCAATCAGGTCTTCGGCATCCTCGATGCCCACGCTCAGACGAATAAGCGAGTCGCTGAGGCCCGACTTGCGCCGCTGCTCGGCCGGAATGCTGGCGTGCGTCATGGTGGCGGGGTGGCCGCTCAGGCTTTCGACGCCGCCCAGGCTTTCGGCCAGGGTGAAGTACTGGAACTTCTCGAGCACGGCAATGGCGTCGGCCTGGTTGTCGCCCTTCAGCACGAAGGACAACATGCCGCCGAAGTCGCGCATCTGCTTGGCCGCCACGGCGTGGTTGGGGTGGTTTTCGAAGCCGGGCCAGTACACCTTCTCCACTTTGGGGTGCTGGCGCAGGTATTCGGCCACGGCGCGGCCGTTTTCGCAGTGCCGTTGCATGCGGATGTGCAGGGTTTTGAGGCCGCGCAGCACCAGGAAGCAGTCCTGGGGGCCGGGCGTGCCGCCGCAGGCGTTCTGGTAGAAACTCAGGCGCTCGTGCAGTTCGTCGTCGTTCACGACCAGTGCGCCCATCACCGTATCGGAGTGGCCGGCCATGTACTTGGTCAGCGAGTACATCACGATATCGGCGCCCAAATCCATGGGGGTTTGCAGGTAGGGCGTGCTGAACGTGTTGTCGACGGCCAGCAGCGCGCCGCACTCTTTGGCAACGGCCGAGGCGGCCGCAATGTCGATGACGTTGAGCAGCGGGTTGGTGGGCGTTTCCACCCAAATCAGCTTGGTATTGGAGTTGGCCACAGCGCGCACCGCTTCCATGTCGTGCATGGGCACGAAGTGGAATTTGATGCCGTAGGGCTCGTATACTTTGGTGAAGAGGCGGTAGCTGCCGCCGTACAGGTCGTTGGTCGAAATCACCTCGTCGCCGGGCTTCAGCAGCTTCATTAGGCAGTCGATGGCGGCCATGCCCGAGGCGAAGGCGATGCCGTGCTTGCCGTTGTCGAGGGCGGCCACGGCGGCTTGCAGCTGCGAGCGGGTGGGGTTGTGCGTGCGCGAGTACTCGAAGCCCATGTTTTTGCCGGGCGAGGACTGCACATAGGTGGAAGTCTGGTAGATGGGCGTCATGATGGCCCCGGTGGCGGGGTCGGGGTGCACGCCGGCGTGAATGGCTTTGGTGGCGAATTTCATGGGTGGGCAGTTGGGGCTGAGAGCCGGTGAAAACAAACGTGGCAACAAAGGTCGGGGAATGCGCCCGAAACGAAGCAACAGCCATTCCTCAGTGTTAGGCTTTGTAATATTGGAATTATTCTACGCTTTTGATCAGGCCCAGCCTTACGGCTGGCTGATGGCTTTGGCAAACTCTTTTCTTCCCTTTTTCTGCATCAATGAACAAACTAATACTTATGGCCGTGCTGGCCATTTTGCTGGCAGTGCCGGCCTGGGCGCAGCCGGGCGTTCCCGCCATTCGCTCGCTGGCGCAGCTGCAGGATTCGCTGCGCCACGTGATGGCCCGCGAGCACATTCCGGGGCTCATGCTCACGCTGGTCAGCCACGACTCGGTGCTATTTGAAGGCGGCCTGGGGCTGGCCGACGTGACCGCCAAGCGGCCCGTGACGGCGCACACGCGCTTCCGCATCGGCTCCATTACCAAAATGTTCATCGCTGCTGGCTTGCTACAGCTCATCGAGCAGGGCAAGCTGCGCCTGGACGACGAGGTGCGTAAAATCGCGCCCGAAATCCCTATAGACAACCCTTGGGAAGCCACCGACCCGGTGCGCGTGGTGCACCTGCTGGAGCACACGGCGGGCTTCAACGACATGGCCCCCAACCACTTTGAGAACCTGACTGCCAACGACCTGCACGGACTGGCCGGCCTGGCCCTGTTCCGCCGGGAGCTGCGCTGCCGCTGGCGGCCCGGCGAGCGCACAAGCTATTCCAATCCCGGCTACGAAGCGGCCGGCTACCTGCTGGAAAAATTCAGCGGCCAGCCCTACGAGCAGTACCTGACCGAGCAGTTTCTGCGCCCGCTGGCCATGCCCGACGCCAGCCCGGCCCGGCGCCTCACCGTGGGGCCCGAAATGTCGCGAGGTTACCGCTATGCCAATGGCCAGTACGAGTCGCTGCCTCTGCGGCCGACTCATACGGGCGCGGCCGGCTCGATGAGTGCGTCGGCGGCTGACATGACGCAGTGGGTGCGGTTTTTTCTGCGCGAGGGACGCACCGCCAACGGCCGGGCACTGCTGCAGCCCGCCAGCCTGCGCGCGCTGGAAACCGCCCACTCGCCTCTGGCCAGCCGCACCGGATTGCCCACCGCCTACGGCCTGGCTAATTACCCGCTCGGCATGCTGGGCAAAGCCCTGTTTCGGGGCCACGGCGGCGCAATGAATGGCTTTATCAGTGGCTTTGGCTACAACCGAGAGCTGGGCGTGGGCTACGCCTGCTCGAGCAACGGCCGGGGGGAGCGGCGCGTCCCGAAGCTGGAGCAACTGGTGCAGGCATTTCTGCTGCGGCAGTTACCCGTGCGCCGGTTGCCGCCCCCGGCGCCGCTCGACGGCGCCGCCGTGGCGCCCTATCTGGGTCATTACCGAGGCGCCGCGCCCCGGCAGGAGCTTGCTGGCATTACCGACTACCTGGTGGGCAGCCGTAACCTGCGTCGGCAGGGAAATTTGCTGCTCCTGGAACCCCTCATCGGCAAAACCGACACCTTGCTGCCCACCGGCCCGCTCACCTTCCGCCGCCCCAACGAGCTGGCTGCCACCACCGCCCTCGCACAAGACCGGGAAGGCCGGCGGATATTGGTCACCACCATGCCCCTGAACGAGGCCGGCTACGCGCTGGCTGCGGGCTTCTGGTGGTGGCTGCCTTCGGCCCTGCTGGCCCTGAGCGCACTGCTGATTGTGAGCAGCAGCCTAGCGGCGCTAGTAGGCTTGGTACGGGTGCTGCGCCGCAAACTTCCGCGGGCGCAGCTGCTCCCCCGCCTGCTGCCGCTACTGGCGCTGGGCATCCTAGTTGCTACGAACTTGGCGCTGCAGCGCTTCGCCAATGAGCTTGGGACGACGGCGGCCGTGGTTGCCTCGGTGGGGCCGTTGGTGTTCGTGGCGTTTACCCTGGCCGGGGTGCTGCTCACGGTGCGGTACTTTAAGCAGTTTCAGCGCCCGGCGGTGGCCTGGTACCTGCTACTCACCTACGGCGCGCTGGGCTGGTTGGCCGCCGTGCTGGGCACATATGGCTGGATGAGCCTGCGGCTCTGGACGGTATAAGCATTCGCCTGGGTAGCCATCGACCCGGGTGGCGCGTACAGGTACAAACGGAGTTACTCCGGCCGAGCATTGCAGCTTTGCATGGACGGCCCTGCCCTTACCTTCGCTGCCTATGAAATTTTTGCGCGAGCTTTTCAAGAAAAATTTTTCCACACTGCTCACCATGTTCCTGCTGGTGGCTGTGCCGCTGCTGGGCTCGGCCTCGCTGCTGGGGCTGCTCTACGAAAAGCAGGACTTGCTGGAGCACCTCAGCCTCGGGCAGGCGCTGCTGTACTTCGTGGTTATTGCCTTCACAATGGCATTTGCCCTTACCCCTACCACTTTTGTGGCCATCGTAACGGGCTACTACTTTGGCTGGCCGGGGCTGCTAGGCATGGTGCTGGCCTATGCGCTGGCCTCTGCCATCGGCTACGAGCTGGCCAAACGCATCGACCACGGCAAGCTGCGGCACTTTCTGCACCTCTTCCCCAAGGCCGAGGCCGTACTGGGCGAGCTGCAGAACCAGAGTTGGCAGCTCATCCTGCTCACGCGCCTCTCGCCGGTGCTGCCGTTTGCCCTCATGACCTTTGTGCTGGCCATTGTGGGGGTGCCGCGTAAGCGCTTCCTGGCGGCTTCGGTGCTGGGCATGCTGCCGCGCAGCCTGTTCTTCTACTGGCTGGGCACCAAAGCCTCCGACGTGCTGGCCCTGTTAAAAGACCCCGACGAAGGTACCCTGAGCAAGATAGTGCTGCTGGGGCTGGTGGTGGCCTCGCTGTTCGGCCTGTACTTCGTCTTTAATAGAGCCTTGCAGCGGGTATTGCGCCAGGGCAGCACCGGAAACGAGCAAAAAATCTCCGGCTGATTATTAGCCACTTGCTGCCATTGGCCCATTTTTCTTGCGGCAAAATGTGCACGCAGCTTGCACAGGCGGTTTTTCTCCGCTTACCTTTGTGCTCCCAACAGGGGAAAATGGTTGTGTAGCTCAATTGGATAGAGCATCTGACTACGAATCAGAAGGTTTAAGGTTCGACTCCTTACACGACCACGAAAAACCCCATTCACAGCTTGTGAATGGGGTTTTTGCTTTTATATCGGACAGAATATCGGACAGTCGGGCTTGACCGGGCTAGAAAAGGAAAGATATTTCTGGCTTATTCTACGCTGATTATACTTTTGCTTTTGCCGAGGGACATCAGTTGCCAACCTATCTTTTCGGCACTTGGGGTCACTTCCTGGCTGGGAGTGGCTCTTTTTCGTGGGATTGGCTGCTAGCGCTTTCGCCAAAGGGCGGCGGGTGCGGCCTCGCTCCCACTGCTGATAGGCTTCCGATAGGCTTCCGCTACGGTCGCGCCCCGGTGCAGCGGCGGCTTATTTAGCGTTGAGGGCAGCGCGCACTTCTTGCTCGGGCAGGTGGGTGTAGGCGCAAAATTCCTGGATGGAAACCAGGGCGCGGGTGGGCTTGCCGAGTTGCACCCGGATGCGCTGCAAGAGGCGCTTGCCGGCCTGGTACCCGTTGCCGGTGACGGCCGCCGCTTCCTTGGGATAGATACAAACCTGGGGCATAGTGGGTACTAGTGGGGTATAGTTGGCTAGACAAATATACAACCCTCCTCGTGGGGCCGTAGGTTCGGGGCATGAAATTTTTACGGATTGCTCGGCTGATTGCGCGGGTGCTGCTCCTGCTGATGGGTAGCGGCGCAGCGGTGGTCGGCGTGGCCCAACTGGCCCCACGGGGCTGCACGGTGCGGGCACATGAGCGGCCGGATACGGAGCGTGCGGCGCGGCCAGCCGATAAGCCAGCGGCGCAAACTCAACGACAAAAACCAGCGGCGTTACGGGGTGGGCTGCACCTGGTAGCAAGGTCGCATAAGCGCAAGCAGCCAACGACGAAAACGAATCTATAACCTCTTAACAACGACCTTTTATAATGGCACGTCAGACAGGTATTTTAGGCATTCAGGGCACCGTGGGTGGCTTGGTGTTCAACAAAAATGGCAACATTTCGCAGAAGCCGCAAAGCAACAAAGCAGCTTTTGCCAGCGCCCCAAGCCGGGCCCGTACGCGTGAAAATGCGGCTGAATTTGGCTTGGCTGCCAAGTATAGCAAACTGCTCCGCGACTCGCTGCGCGTGGCCATTGCCTCGGCCAGCGACAGCCGCCTGGCCGCACGGCTCACGAAGGTGATGCGCGAAGTCATCGGTCTCGACGACACCAACGACCGGGGCCAGCGCGTCTTTGACGCCAGCAACTCGGCTCCGCTGCTCGGTTTCGACTTCAACGGGGCTTCGGGCATCGGCCAAACCATGTACTTCCCCTATGAAGTGACGGGGGCCGGCTCGGAGGTGACGATGAGCATTCCGGCGCTGAATCCAGCATCGGACATCGCGGCTCCGCAGGGCGCTACGCACTTCGAGGTGGTGTTTGCTGCGTCGGAGCTGGACATGGAGACGCTGACTTACACCAACGCCGTGGTGGCCGCGCCGCTGGGCATTCTGCCCATCAACAGCGCACCCCTGGCTAACCAGGCGATGGTGGCCACCTTCCCGGCAGCTCCGGCGGCCGCTTCGCTGGTAGTGGGTGTGGTGGGCATCAACTTCTACCAGCAGATTAACGGCAAATTCTACGCCCTCAACAACAACAGCACGAACCCGCTGGCCATTGAGTACGTGGCCTAAACTGGGACACCTGCGGCACGAAACGGCCAGTCGGCAGCGGCTGGCCGTTTTTTATTTCACCTTCTACACCTTCATTATCATGGCACTTACGGCCTATCAACAACAATTTAAGCGGCGCATGAAGCGCGCCATTAGCCTGCGGGCCAAAGCCGACCAAAAAGCCCGGCGCTATACCAAGCTGCTCTCGGATGCCATCGGCGCGGCCGAGGATGCGGCCATGCAGATGAATGCACTGAACCAGCTCTACAACGTGGACGTGAGCACCTACACGCTGCTCACGCAGGCGCTGCACGCCAACAGCGGGCAGGAGGTACTGGAGGACCATTTGGCGCAAAGCACGCCCGGTGAGGAAGTGGTACTGTTCAACCAGGTCCCGGATGGCAACGGCGGGCAGCCCCTGCCTAATGACCCACTTTTTGGGGAGTTGGTGATGGGTACGCCGATTGTGCTGCCCGCGCAGGCTGCAAAGGCACTGGTACCGAATGCTGCGCCCGCACAGGACGTGGCACCAGTGCCGAAGACGGTAACTAGCGCGTCGATGCTGCGTGAGGAAGCAAGCGAGTAGTACCCTAAAGGGATTTGTTTAGAGCCTAAAGAGCCCGCTGACAAGCTGTCAGCGGGCTCTTTTATGTGCAATGGCTTGGTATTAGGCTATGTCCTGAACGTGGGCCTCGGGAGCTTCGCGCATGACGACTTGGAGGCCGTGGTCGCGGGCCTGGGCGGTGGTGTACTTCTCGCTACGGCCGATGATTTCGCCATTGGCGGCTATCTGGTTGAAGCCGTACTGGCCAGCGTTGAAGAAAGAATCGAAGCGCTGGGGATGGCAGTTGGCTTTGACGCTCTGGATACCGGTTTCGCAGCTGACCTTGCTGGTGTAGCCCTCGCCGGATTGAACAATTTCGCCATTGTCAGCACGCAGGTGGTACCAGTACTGGCCGCTGGTGCGGGAAATTTGGAAAGTTGCCATTTAGAAAAAGAGTGGGTGAAATGAATAGCAGCAAGTTAAGCGGCCAGCGCCAACGGCGCGGGCGTTTCAAACGGCGCGGGGGCTTCGGGCAGCTGGTGGGCTTGCCGGGCGTGGTGGCGCAGCAGGGTGTTGTACTTCTTGCGGCCCTGCTCGATGAGGCCGGGCGTAGCGGTCAGCTCGACGCGCCACACTTCGTGCGGGGCCTTCTTCTGCACGCCGATGATGAGGAAGCGGGTGGCCCCAAGTACGTCCAGATACAGGGCGGCCTGGCGGTCGTAGTCGTACTTCTCGATGGTAGCCAGGAAGTGGGCCAGGTCGGGGCTGCTGGTGGTTTTGAAGTCGATGAGCGTGAGCTGGCGGCCGGCGCGGCTGCGTACCAGCAGGTCGGGGCGCAGCTTTACCCCTACCCCCGTGGCCGTGTGGGTGGCGGTGTAGGATTGTTCGGCTTGGCCCCGATACAGCAGGTCGCGGCAGTAGCGTTGGCGGCGTACCTGGCGGGCCAGCTGCTCCAGGTCGGCCCACTTGATGCCGCGCTCCTCGGTGCGGGCGTAGTGCAAGGGCTCCAGCACGGCGGTGTGGAAGTGGGAGCCGTAGGCCAGGGCCACGGGGTTAGCTTGCGCTGTCCTTCGGGTGAGCCGGCGGGTGAGGCCTAACAGCTCGTTTTTTAGGTTGCTCAGGTCCGTGTTGCTGACGTGGGGTAAGGCGCGGTGCTGGGCCTGGGTCAGGGCGGGGTGGTGCTGGACATTGGTAAACATGAGACGGGGCGTTTAATGGCGGCAAAAGGATTTACTGATGGCGGTCGAGGACGCAGGCCAGGCGCTGGGGCTCGTCGGCGCGGTGCAGCCAGATGTGGGAGCCGCCGCAGCCGACTTCATAGGCCGGTTCGGGGAAGAGCTGGCGCACGGCGGGCGCGAGGTCGCGCAGGTCGGCCAGCGGAGCAATGGTGGCGAGGAGTTGGGCCAGCTCAGTCAGGCGGGCGGCTTCTTCGGGCGTACTGGCGGGCAGTTCCTGGCGGAGTTCGGGGAGTTGTAGCATGAGGAGGAAAGTTTGGCTAGCCCGCCCGCCACAAAGCGCGGCGGGCGGGCGGCCGGTGATTGATTAGGCGGCTTGGCTGATGCTTTCTTTGAGTTCGGTTTCCTGCCCCAAGCGCGGGGCCGGCGCGTCGGGTTGGGGCACGGTGTAGCCCTGGGCCAGCTTCACATCAGCCAGGCCGGTGTAGGTTTCGGCGCGCCACAGCTCAAAGTCGCGGGCGAAGTCTTTCCGGGCCTGGGCCTCGGTAGGGTCGGCGGCGGTGTAGCTGAACTCGGCGATGAAATAGGTGGCTTTCTTGCCTTCTTTGGTCGTCTCCTTCTTGGCGGCCGTGACGGTTACCACCACGTCGGCCAGGGTCAGGTCGTCGTAAAACAGCGGCTCAATCAGGCGGTACAGGTTTTCAACCGAGTAACCGTGGAACAGCACGGCGCAAACCGCGCCTTTGTCGTCGGCGAAATACAGCTCGGCCCACGTCTTGCGGCCCATGTTCAGAATGTCGTCCTGAAAAATGCGCCACGCCAAGGGAATGAAGCTAATCGAGCTGCCCAACGGCACGGTGCCGTTGATGTTGAACTGGCCGGCCTTCGCGTCGAAACGCACTTGGCGGGGGTGGCCGGGCAGGTAGCGGAAGCGGTTCGACCAGGTTTCTTCGCCGGTGCTTTCGTCCACGCTGGCCACGAGGTAGGCCGGACGGGCGCTGGCGGTGAGGGTAGCGGCCGACTCGGTAACGAGGGCGGCGGGAGCGGCCTTGGCGGCCTGTTTGGGGGTTGTGGTGGCGGTTGCCATAATGAGAAATGGGTTGGGGAGTGAAAAAAGTGGGGCCAGTTGGCGGCCGGCCCCGTCGCCGTTGGGGTTTAGCGGAATTGCTTGTCGTGGCAGACGATGGCGCGGCCCACGATGCTATCGTGGCCACGGGCGGCAGGCTGGTGCTGGTACCAGAGGTAGGTGGCCAGCAGATTGAGGTAAGCCGGGTGCTTGAACTTGCCCTCGTCGTCGATTATCAAAATCAGCTCCTCGGTGAGGCGCACCACGTCGACGGTCTGGCAATCCAGCAGGGCGTACAACTCGGCCAGCTTGAAGCTGCGGCCGTTTTTGGGCGTGACCGGCTGCGGGTTGCCGCTGTGCGGGTCGAGCAAATGCGGCTGGTAGGAAGTAGCGGTTTTAGGCATGATGGAGGCTTGTCTGTGGGGCCACCCGGCGGGGCGGCCCCTGGTGAAAGAATGGGTTGGGTGAGGCGGGCGCTAATAGCCTTCGACCTCGAAAATCATCTGCTCGTATTCGCCCTCCTCCCACGCTTCCTGCTCCTGCTCGTGGTGGTAGTGGGCCTGGCGCTCCCACTCCTCCTGCTGCTCGTAGAAAGCGGCCTGGCCTTCATCAGCGGCCATTTCATCGCCGCTGAGGCCGTTTAGCTCGGCCTCGGTTGATTGGCTTGCGCCGTCCTTCGGGTCGTATTGCATTGCTGGCGGGGCTTAGTGGCCCGCGCCGATGTGGGCGCGGGCCGGGTGGCTAAAAGCGGGGGTACTTGGCGCGGGCGGCCTGCAAAGCGGCTCCGGCGGGGCTGGCGTGGAAAGCGGCGGCAGCGGTTGCGTATGCGGCGCGGGCCTGCTGGTAGCGGATGATGGCAGCGCGCAACCGGGCAAAGCGGCCGGGCTGAGGGCGGTAATCATCCCGAAGGGCATACTTGGCAGCGCGGGCGTCGAACATGGTGGAGTGGGCACGGGCCAGCGCGTGGCGGGCAGCAACGGCTGCCGGGTCGATGGGCGTGGGTGCTGGCCGGGGGCGGGGCGGAAACATGGCCTCCAGCCGGGCAAGAGTGGCGTGCAGGGTGGCCAGCTTGCCGGCAGCCGCGCCCACCATGGGCGCGGCTGGGGCAGTGGCGACGCTAGGCATGAGTGGGGATGCCGGCAAAATCATCCTCGGCCTTGATAACCTGCCACACGGCCGCGAAGGCAAAGCCGGGGTGCGCGGCCCGCATGGCGCGGAAAGCCAGGCGCAGCGCCTCAAACGGGCAGGGAGAAGAGCCGGCGAAGCCCCCCGAGGGCTGGCACTCCGGCCGTTGGGCCAGGCTGAGCATGACGTGCCAGCTGGTGCCGCCCTTGCCATAGGTGGTGGCGGACTGCGCAATGTAAATGCCCGAGAACGAGCACAGGGCGGGGCCTTTCCAGGCGGCAGCGGCGAGCTGCAAAAGTTGGTTGGGTTGCATGGCTGTATGTGTTAGCCGTGGGGGTGCTGTGTGACCGGGCCCTGCCGCACTGCGGGCGTCCGGGCCTATCCCGGACTACTATACAAATATACGTTATAACGCTTGAATTGCTGTACATATAAGCAACATATTTTCTTTTATTTTGCGCAGGTTGTTGTTCTTTTATACGCTAATTATTCGTATCTTTAAGCATGGAAAAAGATAAAAAGCACAGCGTGGCAGTAGTAGGCAGCCGAAGCGTAGCCAGCTGCCCCGCCCTACTGGTGCGCCTGGATGCGCTGCTGGCGGCTGGGGAACTGGACCAGGTGGTGAGCGGCGGGGCGGCGGGCGTGGACACGCTGGCGGCCGGGTGGGCGCGGCGGGCCGGCGTGGCGCTGCTGGAACTACGGCCCGACTATGCCGCCCACGGGGCCGCTGCGCCGCATGTGCGCAACGCCGAAATAGTGAGCCGGGCCGGCCGGGTGCTGCTGGTGTGGGACTGGCGCAGCAAGGGCACCCTGAGCGCCTACCGGGCAGCGCGGCGGCTGGGGCGGCCCTGCGAGCTGCTGCCGCTGAACTGAGGCGGCACTAAGCGGGATAGAGTTGGCGGCCAGCGCGGGCGACCTGACAGAACACCCTATATGCCTCGGCCAAGGGGTTTGGGGGGCGGCCTGAGGCCCCCATTAGTTACTCGGCGAAGCCGACCTTATGAGGGTGTAGCGGCCTTTTTTCAGGCTGCGGAACCTGAGGCAGATGACCGGGCTTCTTCAGCCTGGGCATGGCGGCGGGGGTTTGGGGCTCTCCCCCAGGGTAAACGCATTAAAATTGGAGGCAGCGGTGGCGGTAGTCATCGTCCAGCGCGCACTG